>JAZONP010000192.1:0-7542 GCA_045654565.1 Bacteroidaceae bacterium | reverse complement strand
ATACCAGAAGGACGGCATGCTGAATACCAATGGCTTGGTTGATGCCATCGACATGGTAGAGCAAGATGCTGTCGAGAGTGATGCTATCTACACTCTGCAAGGCGTACGTCTCGAAGGTCCTGTAGAGAATCTCCCCAAGGGCATCTACATCGTAGGCAACAAAAAGGTATATGTAAAATAAGAAAAACGGAATTCGGATATGATGAAAAAAATATTGACTTGGTTCGTAGCTTTAGCACTACCAACTCTGCTAACTGCTCAAAACTTTAGCGAGGAGTATTACTATTATCTGTACAACTCGTTTTTTGGAGGCAAGTGTGCTGCAAGTAGCGGCGACGATGTGAAGCCCATGAGCAAAGTGGAAGGCGATGACCATTATCTTTGGCAATTGGTGTATAACGCTGATGGTACTGTAGCTCTTATCAATAAGGCTACAGGTACTTCGGCCTATCCTACAACGCAGGGCACGGACCAAGTGATAAAATTGGGGCAAGACTATGCATGGAAACTTGAGGAACGCACGATTGATGGCGCTACAGGAATCTGCATCATTGACGCTTCGGGGGAGTTGGCCTGGTATCAGAACCATAGTGTATGGGGTAATGTCATACTGAAAGATTTTTGGGGTGCTTGTGTATGGGAACTTCAAAGGTCTAATTTCAAGGTGGGTGCTGACTCTGAAGAACCTGTATACGACACCTCGCTGATTGATCGTTACTTCACCATTACCCATGCTGCCAGTGGCAATGTGCTGAATAACCGTGGTAATAAGAACAACGATGCCTACATCTATGCTGACCCCATGGACAAGACCTCTGAGGAGAACCGCACGTGGAGAATGCGCCGCAAGGTTGTAGAGGGTAACTGGTATCAGCTCTTTAACCCCTATGCCGAGAAGGCACTTGATATGGCACTCGAAGGTCCCAAGCGTCCGCTGCAGTGGAACTCTGACTTTACCAACACCAACCAGCAGGTGAGTATCGTCCTCAAGGATGAGGAGCGTGGGCTGTATCAGCTGACTTGCCAAAACAAGAGTGGCGTAACCTATACGCTTGTCGTATCGGGCAATGAGACGACGATGAGTACCAATCCAACGGCTGAAAACTCTTACTTCACCCTCACCGAGGTGTTTCCCACGAATGTGCCTCTGCCCAAGTATTGGGAGGATGAGACTACCTTCGAGGAGTACAAGGAGGCAGCCCATGCTACCTATATGCCTTATGCCTCTACCGAGGCTATGCGTGCTGACGACCGCTACAAGCTACCTTGGCTCGACCCCACAGGTGCGCGCTTCATGAGCCTCAATGGCGTGTGGAAACTCAACTATGTGGAGAATACCGATGACCGCCCCGGTGAGCAGGATTTCTGGGGCGACAAGGCTGATGTGTCCAAATGGGACGAGATCAGCGTCCCCTCATGTCTTGAGATGAATGGCTATGGCAAGCCCTACTATGTCAACGTGGAGTATCCCTTCGTCAATAATCCTCCCTATATTAATATGGAGGACGGCCTGCCCGAGCCTGTGGCCTCATACCGTCGCACCTTCACCCTTCCTGAGGGTTGGGACGAGATGCGTACTTTCCTCCACTTTGATGGTATCTATAGCGCTGCTTACATTTGGGTCAATGGAAAGTATGTAGGCTACACCCAAGGTGCCAACAACGATGCCGAGTTTGACCTCACCAAAGTGGTACGCAAGGGCGAGAATAACATCTCCGTACAGGTGTTCCGTTGGAGCGATGGTTCATACCTCGAAGGCCAGGATATGTGGCATATGAGCGGTATCCATCGCGACGTATATATCTTCGCTACACCGAAGGTACATGTCGTGGATCACTATATCACCTCAACGCTTGATGCTGCTTCGGACTATACTGCAGGTAGCATGAATGTAGAGCTTACCCTCGACAATCGTGATGGTATCGCTAGCTCTAAGCAGGTGGCAGTGCGCTTCATTGCTCCAGATGGAGCACTCATCAAGGAGCACTCCGAAACCATCAACTTCACAGAAAAGGAGAAGAGCAAGAAAACCAATATCGTGTTTGGCGCACTCAAGGACCTCCAGCCTTGGACCGCTGAGACCCCCACGCTCTATACCGTGGAGGTGGCTCAGAAGGATGCAGAGGGTAACGAAGAGCATGTGTTCTCTACCAAGTATGGTTTCCGCCACATCGAGATAAAGAACGGTTTGGTATACATCAACGGCGAGCGCATCCTCTTCAAAGGTGCCAACCTACAGGATACACACCCCATGACGGGTCGTTCCGTGGATGTCGAGACCATGCTCACCGATGTGAAGATGATGAAGCAGTCCAACATGAACACCGTGCGCACCAGCCACTATCCTCGTCAGGCCAAGATGAACGCGATGTTCGACTACTATGGTCTCTACTGCATGGATGAGGCCGACCTCGAGTGTCACAAGAGTTGGGAGGACCACAAGTGGGATGGTAAGTGTGTCACTGATAAGGAGACTTGGCGTCCCCAATACATCGACCGTACCACACGCATGGTATTGCGCGACCGCAACTTCCCCTCTATCATTTTCTGGAGCCTCGGTAACGAGAGTAACGGCGGTGTCAACTTTACCCACGCCTTCAATGCCGTGAAGAAACTTGACGATCGTATCATCCACTACGAGGGAGCTACTCGTGCAGGAACCTTCCCCACCGAACTCTTCTCGGTGATGTACCCCAATATTACCGAGTGTCAGAACGATGCCAATAACAACAATCGCCAGCAACCCTACTTCATGTGCGAGTATGCTCATGCTATGGGTAATGCCGTAGGTAACCTCAAGGAGTATTGGGATATCATCGAGAACAGTAAGTATGGTATCGGTGGCTGTATCTGGGACTGGGTGGACCAATCTATCCTCGATGCCGAGGACATCAAGAACGGCACCACCATCGTTACTGAGGTGAAGGGTACCGCTGCTGCACATCCCGCAGGACTCAACAAGTACCGCACCGGTTACGACTACCCGGGTCCTCACCAGGGCAACTTTGTGAACAATGGTCTTATCGCTGCCGATCGCGCTTGGAGTCCTGAACTTACTGAAGTGAAGAAGGTGTATCAGTACATCAAGTTTGTAGGTTTTGATAAGGAGGGTAGGATGCTTCTCTTGAAGAATGACTACGACTTCATCAGCCTCGACAGATTTGAATTGTATTATACTGTAGCTCTCAATGGTCTTGTGAAGCAGACTGGCACAGTCTCGCTCCCGGCTGTATCAGCAGGTGGGGTGACTGAAATCGCTGTTCCCTATACTCTCCTCGATGGAGAGGGAGAGCAGCTCATCACCTTTGAGGTTCGCTTGCGTGAGGCTACCTCATGGGCCTCGGCTAAATATCCCATTGCTACCGAGCAGTATGTCTTGGTTGATCGCGCTGCGGACTTTGCTGACATCACATCAGAGGCTCCTACGCTCACACTCACTCGTGAGGGCACCGACTACCTCTTTGCCAATGCCGAGGGTACCAGTGTGCGCTTTGCTAGCAATGGAGATCTCCTCTCATGGAAGCATCGTGGCACCGAGTACCTCGTGCGTGGCCCTCAGTATAGTAACTATCGTTGGGTTGAGAATGATGGACCAACTGAGAGTCTCAATAACTATGGAGCCGATAATGGCATTACCTCGAAGACCCTCACCAAAGCTGAGCTTGCTGCTGATGGTTGTACTGCCACGGTCGTAGCTACTGGCGATGGACGTAATTGTAGCTATACCTTCACCTATACCATCCATAGCAATGGCGTGGTACAGCTCGATGCAAAGTACACTGCTAAGATCAAGAATCTGCGCCGTATCGGTCTCGATATGGAATTTGTCGAGGAGTATGATCAGGTAGAGTACTACGCGTGTGGTCCATGGGAGAACTATTCTGACCGTCGTAGTGGCTCACACATCGGTCGCTACCACTCCTCGGTGGATGATATGTTCGAGCCCTACCCCAAACCCCAAAGCATGGGTAATCGCGAGGGCTTGCGTGACCTCACTCTCTATACTGCTGAAGGTGATGCACGTACAGGCTTCCGTGTTGAGGCTCTTGGACAAGTAGCTTTCTCGGTTTTGGCTTACGATGATGTGACACTCAAGAATGCTTCACATACCTGGGAACTCGTACGTCGCGGCTCCACCTATGCTCATTTCGACTACCTGCAGCTCGGTGTCGGTAATGGTAGCTGTGGACAGGGTACTGGTACTATCCCCGCTTATCAGCTCCCCACATCGGGAACATATAGCTATTCGCTGCGCTTCATTCCGTTGGCAGAGTATAAGGACGCTACTGGCGTCTGTCATGCTGTGCAGTCTGATGACTATGCCGTGAAGTACGATATTGCTTCTGAGACTATCGTATGTACTGGAACATTTAACTCTAGCGCTACAGCGACACTCTACAATATGGGTGGTCTTGCCTTGGGTACAGCAATAGCAGAAGGTGATGTCATCACTCTCCCCGCAGCGCGTATGCCTCATGGCTCATATCTTGTGGTTATCCGCAGTGGTGAAGGTGAGTATGTATATAAGATAGCATTGTAAAAATCGATTAGATACAAGAAAGTAGGGGCGTGGCTACGTCCCTACTTTCTTGTATGCTATTCTTGTTGGATTTTATTCTCCATGGTCGGACGATTTTTTTCTGACCTGTAATAAAACATTTTCGCAGGTATGATAAAATCTTTTCGGTGGTGCGATAAACTGTGGAGTGACGTGCGAAAATTAGCTCCCCACACCGAGATCTGTGTTCCCGATTAGAATCTCTATGCCTTCGGTATCACGTAGCGATGGATAGATATTGTTCATGAACCATGTTACGAGTTTCTCGTCGCGACGGTGCGATGTGCCATTATTACAGAAAAGGTTGATGCTAAAGTACTCGAAGTGTTGGCGTGCCAGTTCAATGTCGTTTTGTATACGTTCGCAGGTCTCACCTTCAGTGCAGCATAATAGACACACTCCGTGAAAGTAGCGAGCTACATCGGCAGCACTTACTGTAGGCGCTATACCTTTGCGCCACTGACTTCGCAAAGTTCCGTCAAAGGTCTCCACCCCGCAGCGGAATTTTACTGTAACTTCAGGGAATAGGGAGGCAAATTTAGTTAGACGATGCCGATACATGTAGTGAGCCTCGAACCACAATGTATGAATGTTTCGTTCGCGTACGATGTGCTGTATAAATGCTATCGTTTGCTCATCAAGCTCAAGTGCTGAGCCAGAGTTGATGATGTCAAGTACTCCATAGCTTCCTGTAACTTGTTCTAGTACGGGGCGGTTTATGGCATAGGGGTCGGTGCTCACATCGTCATGATAGTCGCAAAAGGTGCATTGCCTCCAGCGGCATCCAGTACCTTGTAGTAATACGAATTCGCGTGGTAGCTTGGTATGTATGACCGAGTAGCGTTGCATGAGGTCACCCCTTAGTGAAAGTTAACATTCTTCTTAGCCCAACGTACAGCAGCATATGCCATAGGCGTACCGAAGAAGGCCTCAATAGCCAGTTTCATGAAGTATTGTGCGAGTAGCATCATTATCAGGTCGTGCATGCTCACTACACCAACGAAAGCGATGAGGACAAAGGGAAGTGTGTCTGCCAGGTATCCTATGATGGAGCTTCCTATAGTACGTATCCATAGGTGGCGGTCGCCCGTCTTCTTCTTGATACGCTCCATGAACCAAGCATTGGATAGCTCTCCACACAAGAATCCGGCGAGAGAACCCAACACGATGCGCGGCACATAGGAGAAGACTGCATCATAGGCTGTAGCCGTACCTTCCAGATAGTCGGGTGATGGGAGCCATACCCCTACCTGAGTGCACGCAACCAATATGATATTGCACACAAAGGTGAGCCATATCACTCTCTTTGCCGTGCGGTATCCCCATAACTCGGTGAGCACGTCGCCCAGCATATAGGCAAAGGGGAAGGTGATGGTTCCCGCATCGAAGTAGAAGAAGTTGAAGAAACCGATGACCTTGACGGCCATGATGTTTGATGTGAGATACAGCGTTACGAATAGCGCTGTCACTGCCATCAGCAACATTGAGGAGCTGATGTTTCGGTTTTTTGAAGGGTTTTCCGAGACCTTATTCATCATGTCAATTTATTTTGTCTGCCCAGCTTAGGCGGTAGGCAGTGGTTTGCGGTGCAAAAGTAGTGAAATTCTTCGTTTTGTCGAAAAGAAAGACATTCGTTTGTGTGGTTTTCCACTTTTTTTGTGTAAGTTTGCGCCTAATAACAAACTCAAAAACTATCAAACTTAAAAAACTAATAAACTCAAAACACTATGGCAAATAGTAAAGAAAAACTTTTCAGCGAGTTTGCACCTGCCACCACTCAGGAGTGGAAGGATAAGGCCGTTGCCGACCTCAAGGGTGCTGACTATGAGAAGAAGCTGGTGTGGAAGACCAACGAGGGATTCTCCGTACAGCCCTTCTACCGCCAGGAGGATATCGCCTCACTGGCAACCACCGCGGCACTGCCGGGCGAGTTCCCCTATGTGCGTGGTAACAAGAAAGACAATAACGAGTGGCTCATCCGCCAGAATATCGAGGTAGCCGACTTTGCCGAGGCCAACGCCAAGGCTCGTCATGCTATCGAGCGTGGTGCCACCTCCGTATGCTTCAGCATCAAGGGTAAGATGCTCTCTGCCGAAGGCTTCGCCACCCTGCTCGAGGGCATCTGCACCTGTGTAGAGCTCAACTTCTGCACCTGTCAGGGCAAGTGCCTTCAGCTGGCCGATATCCTCATCGGCTACTTCACCGCCAAGGGCTGCGACCTCGCTACCCTGCGCGGCTCTATCAACTACGACCCCATCAGCAAGCTCCTCGGCAAGGGTAAGGAGATTGGCGACTATGCCGAGACCTTGAAGGCCCTCGTGGAGAAGATGCAGGCGCTGCCCAAGTTCAAGTGTGTGGCTGTGAATGCTCTCGCGCTCAACAACGCCGGTTCATACATCAGCCAAGAGCTGGGCTATGCCCTCGCTTGGGGTAACGAATACCTCAACACCATGGTAGAGGCTGGCGTACCTGTAGATGTAGCAGCCAAGAAGATGAAGTTCAACTTCGGTATCTCAAGCAACTATTTCATGGAGATTGCCAAGTTCCGCGCTGCCCGCATGCTGTGGGCTACCATCGTGAAGCAGTATGAGCCCCAGTGCGACTGCGCATGCAAGATGGCTACCCATGCCGAGACCTCTACATTTAATATGACCCTTTTCGATGCACATGTCAACATGCTGCGCACCCAGACCGAGGCCATGAGTGCCGCTATCGCCGGTGTCGATAGTATCACCGTGTGCCCCTTCGACAAGACCTATGAGACTCCCGACGAGTTTGCCGAGCGCATCGCCCGCAACCAGCAGCTCCTGCTCAAGGAGGAGTGCCATCTGGACAAGACCGTTGACCCCGCCGCAGGTTCATACTACATCGAGACCCTCACCGCATCCATCGCCCAGCAGGCATGGAAGCTCTTCCTCGAGGTTGAGCAGGCCGGTGGCTTCCTCGCCGAGGCTAAGGCCGGACATATCCAGCAGGCCGTAAAC
>JAZONP010000191.1:0-9421 GCA_045654565.1 Bacteroidaceae bacterium | reverse complement strand
CAAAGCCCTTCTCCTGTGCACGCTGCGAGTAGAGCTTGATGAGGTCACGCGCAATATCCTTAATCTTGGTCTTGGTGCGCTCCTTGAGTTTTTCCCAAGCAGCTGTACCAAGTTTATTGATGCGCGGTGCCTCGCCCTCCTTGCTCTTATATTTCGATATCTTGTGCAGCGAGTGGATGGATACGAACACCACGTCGTCGTTGCTATAGACGAGTTTGATGACCTCCTGGGTGCTGCTGCCGTTGGGCATGCGCACCAATCCGGCAAAACGTCCTACACCATGGTCGATATGCACCACATAGTCGCCCGGCTCGAACTGCGAGAGCTCCTTGAGCGAGATGGCCATCTTACCGCTGCGTGCCTTGTCGCTGCGGAGATTGTACTTGTGGAAGCGGTCGAAGATCTGGTGGTCGGTGAAGCAGGCCACACGCATCGTGGCATCGGTGAAGCCTCCATGGATGGTCTTGTCGACTGCAGTGAAGGGAATATCGCTGCCGCGCTCCTCGAAGATGGTCTTCAGGCGCTCGGCCTGCTTGGCGCTGTCGGTGAGGATATAGAGCTGGTAGCCACGGTCGATGAGGTCGGTGAGCGACTGCTCCACCAACTCGAAATTCTTATGGAAGAGGGGCTGGGGGGAGGTCTCGAAGTTTATCGTGGCCTGCACCGTGGTGCTGGCCTTGGTGCCGAACTCAATGCGGCGGAAGGCTTGGGTCTTGCGGATAAAATCGGCAGCATCCAACAAATTAAGATTACACTCTGTAATCTCATTCGCTGCCTGTACGGCCTGCAATGAAAGTCCCTCTTTGGCTAATTGTTCTATCCGTTCATATGCCCACAAATAGTCCTGAAACGCAAGGGCCGAGCCTTCGGGCAGGAAGTCGAAGAACGATACCATGCCCTGCTCCCCTGCCCCATCGAAGTTGGGCACGATGCTGATGTGGTTCACCTTGTCGCGCGAGAGCTGTGTCTCAATCTCGAAGGTGCGTATGCTGTCAATCTCGTCACCGAAGAGGTCGATGCGGAAGGGGTACCCCGAGGCGTAGGAGAAGACATCGATGATGCTACCACGCACGGCAAACTGCCCCGGCTCGTAGACGTAGTCGACCCGCTCGAAGCCCTCGCTCACAAGCGTTGCCTCCATCTTGGAGAGTTCTACGGTATCGCCCACGGCCAAAGTAATGGAGCGATCGCAGATCGTGTCGCGCGACACCACCATCTCGGCCAAGGCATCGGGGTAAGAGACTATATATAGCCTTCCCCCACCCCCTCCTAAGGAGGGGTGACTTTGATTTCGCGAGGCCAGCAGCTCCCTCTCCTTGGGAGAGGGTTGGGGTGAGGCTACCAGTTTGGTGAGCACCTCGGTGCGCAGCACTTCGTTGGCCGAGTCCTTCTGGCCATACTTGATGGCGCGCTTATAGGATGAGGGGAGGAAGAGCACCCTACTCTCGCCCAGCATCTGCGTGAGGTCGTGGTAGAAGTAGCCAGCCTCCTCCAAATCGTTCAGCACGAAGAGTGCCACGGGCATCTGCCACGGCGTCTCTGCCGAGGCCAATGCAGCAAACAGCATGGGCGCTGCCGAGGCCGACAGGCCCTTGAAGTGCATCGTACGCACACTTTCGTCGCTCCATACCTTATGCACCGCCGCCACACCCGAGTGCCCGGCAAAGCGCTTCACCAAGTCGATAATTTCCATATTTATAACGTATATAGGGCAGATGCGACGATTGTCCCATCTGCCTAATTCATTCTCTTTGACTGCAAAAGTAATAAAAAATCAGATACCCATGCACTCCATGCACAAAATTCGCAGCAGTAACATGGATGTTGTCCATAACGTCTCGTGTCATACAGAGCAAAGCAGTTCAAGATGACAAGAACCTCTGGGTAAACGGCTATATTATCTCCCTTTTTTATTACCTTTGCACTCATTATGAAACGACACAAGCTATATTTCACACTGCTGACTATACTCCTCTCCAGCACAATCTCAGCACAGCACTATACCATCAGTGGCTATGTGACCGATGCCGCAGCCGAGGAGACAATGATAGGAGCTACGCTCTATGACCATGCCCATGGCAATGGCACAGTGACCAATGCCTACGGATTCTACTCGCTGACACTCCCAGCGGGTGAGGTGGAGCTGACGGCTTCGTACGTGGGCTACACCCCCCTAACAATACACATTGCGCTCACACGCGACACAGTGGTGAATATGGCCCTGCACCCCCACTCGGCATTGGAGGAGGTGACCATCGTGGGTAATCGGCTCGACCTCGGGGTGAGAGGAGCGCAGATGAGTGCTGTGGATATCCCCATAGCACAGATCAAGGCAGTGCCAGCGATGTTTGGCGAGACCGACGTGCTCAAGGTGTTGCAGTTGCTACCAGGAGTACAGAGCGGCACCGAAGGGTCATCAGGGCTCTATGTGCGAGGAGGAAGCCCCGATGAGAACCTCATGCTACTGGATGGAGTGCCCATGTATAACGTGAACCATATGTTTGGCTTCTTCTCAGCCTTCAACCCTGACGCCATCAAGAATGTAACCCTCTACAAAGGCAGTTTCCCAGCCCACTACGCAGGACGACTCTCCTCTGTGGTGGATGTGCGCATGAAGGAGGGAGATATGCAACACTACCATGGCAACGTACACATAGGAGCCATATCATCGAAGTTCAGCCTCGAAGGACCACTATGGAAGGGCAAGACCTCATTCAACATCTCGGGACGACGCACCTATTCGGACCTCATCACCAATGCCGCGCTATGGTATATGACCCACGTACAAAACGACAACACCAACTATGGTGCAGGGTACTACTTCTATGACCTCAACGTGAAGGTGAACCACAAGTTCTCTGACCGCGACCGACTGTACCTGAGCCACTACATGGGCGACGACAAGATATACTTATCCTTCACCGAAGCCGACACGAAGGACTACCGCAACGACAACCGCCTGTCGTGGAAATGGGGAAACATTGTAAGTGCCGCACGATGGAACCATGTCATCAACCCGCAAATGTTTCTCGATGCCTCGGTGAGCTACACCCAGTACCGACACAATATAGGCATGGGATTCGAGGAGAAGGACAAGATAAATGACTTCAACTATAAGGCAAAGATGGACATGAAATCGGGCATCTATGACCTCATGGGTAAGGCTGAGCTGCACTACAGCCCCACCCCACAGCACGATATGCGTATGGGCATGGCCTACACGCACCACACCTTCAGCCCCGATGTGATGATCATGAGCGAGAAGAGCGGCAAAGACGACAACAGCCATCAGATTGGCGAACCCAACATCATAGCTCACGAGACACAGGTGTATGTGGAGGACGACATGACGCTCACCGACATGGTAAAGCTTAATGCCGGACTCAACTACTCGACCTTTACCGTAAATGGTAAGTTCTACCATGCACTGGAGCCACGCCTCAGTAGCCGACTGCTCATCACAGACCACCTGTCATTGAAAGCAGGCTATGCCTATATGACACAATATGTGCACTTGCTATCGAATAGCAGCATCAGCCTGCCTACAGACCTATGGGTACCGGTAACCGAGAACATACTTCCCGAGCACTCACACCAGGTGGCAGGCGGACTCTACTACGAGCTGGAGGGGTTGTGTGACCTCTCGGCAGAGGGTTACTATAAACACCTGAGCAACCTGCTCGAGTACCGCGAAGGCTCTTCGTTCCTGACGGGCTCCACCTCGTGGGAAAACAAGGTGGCAATGGGCGACGGATGGTCGTACGGACTCGAATTCATGGCACAACGCTCAGTGGGTAAGTTTACCGGATGGGTGGCCTATACCTGGTCAAAGGCCATGCGACAGTTTGACCGCGAGGGACACATCATCAATGGTGGACGCCCCTTCCATGCCAAGTATGACCGCCGCCACGATGTGAACATCACGGCCAGTTACAAGCTGAACGACCGCATCGACCTATCGGCAACATGGGTCTATGCCACAGGTAATTGCGGTACACTCTACACACACTACTATGAAGACCAGCCACACTCACCCGAAAACTATGCCGGTACCATAGGCTACTTTGAAGGCCGCAACAACTATCGATTGGAGCCCTACCACCGACTCGACCTCGGCATTAACTTCCACAAGCAGTTTAAACGCTGCCCACGCATCAAGCGCACCATCAATATCAGTGTGTACAATGCCTATTGCAACATGAATCCGTTCATGGTGTTCCTCTATGACGGCTATGACTATGAAAAGCAAGAATACTACCGCACATTGCGCAAGGTAACGATATTCCCCATCATACCATCGTTCAGTTATGGTATCCAGTTCTAATGATAACTATTATGAAACATCCCCATAATTCTCATTCTTCAATTTCCAAAGTTGCAATTAGATTGCTTGCAAGCATTGCCGAGCGATGCAACTTCAACGCAGTTAAATTTCAACTCATCATTGCACTCACCAGTGCGTTGATGCTGACCTCATGCATCAACGATGTTCCATACGACGGCAAGATAGGAGCACCTAAAGTGGTGCTGAACACCATACTGCAACCCGACAGCCTGCTCACCGCCACAGTGAGCCGCACGGCACACTTCCTCGACATCGAGGAGCCTCAACGCTTGGCCGATGCTACCGTAATAGCCATAATCAATGGCAAGGAGGAGCTCCTCACCTACACTGCAGACACCGAAGATTATCGTAGCGCCTATTGCCTACGCCCTGGTGATGAGGTGACACTCACCGCCACTCATGCCATAGGAACAGCCACTGCTACGGCCCAGGTGATGAAGCCCCATGCTATCACCATAGCACAGACAACCATGCAGCCCTTCATCAATCCTGGCGACCCTGTGAGCCTGGCTATGCTCAACGATGTGGACAGCGCCCTGCTGGTGAGCATTCACATTGACGACCCTGCTGACGAGAAGAACTACTATCGCCTCACCATAGACTATGAAGGAGCTTACCAGGCATGCTATCCCTCTGACTGGATATATGCATATGCAGATGAATCCGACGAAGACTCTTTGATGGAGGAGGACACGATCATCAGAGAAGAGGCATTCTACCCACACTACCTACTCACGGAGAGTAGCAGTAGACTGGTGCTCGAAAGTGAAAGCGCTGCCCAACTACTCGGTGGTCTGCTCTATATGACAAGTAAGAACTCTATCATCTTCTCCGATGAACATCTGCGTGGAGCCGACGGGCAACCTGTCATCGATTTCCTCATGCTCATGGAGTATCCCCGCAGCAGCGATGACATGTACAACCCGGAGAGCGGATGGGGAGAAGAGAATCTATGGGAAGAGGAACCTAGCGACTTCATCTTTCCCGCCGATACAGTAAGCAGTGCACACTACCGCTCACACTTCACCCTCGAGACCCTAAGCGAAGACTACTATCGCTATCTCAACGATGTAGCCTCATACAGCATGATGGGCGGCTTGAGTATAGGAGAACCGACACCTATACACACCAACATACGCGGTGGCTTAGGCATCGTAGGAAGCTATGCTAGCAAGCAATGGGAAATGGAGATGCAATATAAGCTTGGGGATTAGCTGTTGGCCATAGACCAAGCCTTTAATTTTATCTCTTAGCTAATGGTTAACAGCCAATAGCCAATAGCAAAAAAAATAGCGATGAAGGTTCATCGCTATTTTCTTTACTCCATATAAATGGTGATGCCACCACTGAGTTGCAAGAGAGAGATTTCGCAAAGCTTGGTATTGTACTCGGCCACAAGGATACGCTCTTCAGCATCAAGGAGGCTCTTCTGCGCTTCACGCATCTCGATACCTGAGAGGTCTCCGAGGAGATAACGCTCGTGCGCAATATCGTAATTCTCGCGGGCAGCAACGACATTCTCCTTCTCCAGAGCCAGTAGCATGCGGTTGTTCTCGTAGGCCTGCCACAAATCGGCAAGGTCGGTATAAAGCGAGAGGGTGAGGTCATACTCTTCCAACTCGGCATTCTTCACATTGAGGCGGGCATTGCGCTGCTCGCTGCGGCGCTTGCCGTCGTAGAGGTTGAAGCCTACGGTCAGACCCACATCACCACTCCACTGGTTACGGCGCAAGGTGGCACCAGCACCATAGTAGTTGGTGCGGAAGCCATAGCCACCATTGAGTTTCACATAAGGATAGTTGCGTGAGCGCACACTACGAAGCTCGATATCGGCCAAGGTGCGATTCTGCGCGGCCATGAGCATAGAGGCATTGTTCTCCCTGGTCTGTACCCACAAGCTGTCGAAAGTGGGCAATACTAGAAGGTCTATATCATCCTCTAAAGTAGTAAAGTTAACATCCAGGCTGTCCTGAGCCATGAGTTCATGCAAGCGAATGCGTGATGATGCCAACAACTCGCGTTGCTTGAGACACTGGGCACTATCGGCATTGAAGTCGACACGAGCCTGCAGAAGATCGAGACGCGAGAGCGAACCAATCATCCAACGCTCGTACACGATACGGACGCGTTCGCGTGAAAGCTCTACGGCTGAGACATAGTTTGCCAAACGTTGGCGCTGCTGTACGAAGTTGTAATACTCAGCAGTAAGTTCAGCCATATAGTCCTCGACAGCAAGACGAGTCTGAGTAGATGACAACAGACGCAACTCGCGTAAGCGGTCATAGTTGGCTACGGTCTTGAAACCATCAAAAAGAGTCCACGACACATCGATGCCTGCATCGATACCATCGTCGTAGATGCCTCGGTTCTTGATGACATCACCCTCGCGAGGGGTGGTGTTATTACCGTAGGCTGAACCACTATACCCAGCCGAAAGACTCACCGAGGGGAGCAGGCCTGCATTCTCCATCGTGGCATTATTGGCAGCCATCTGTTCCTCGTTACGAATGATACGAAGCGAATAGTTCTTGTTGAGTCCCTTCTCCAAGCACTCCCGCAAGGTCTGCGGACGAGCCTCCTTCGAAGCCTGCAGAGTTTCGCTGTGCAAGGTAGAGAGGATGGAGGTGGTGTCGGAATTGAGAATTGAGAATTGAGAATTGAAAGTTGCACTCCTGACTCCTGTAACTCCCAAAGTAAGCAGCGCGGCTGCTATGTAGATATATCGTTGTTTCATTGCTGTTCCTCCTCTTTTGATAGGTCAGTAGAGATGTAACTATAGATGGCAGGTACCACATACATAGTCATGATGGTAGAGATGAGCATACCGCCCACAACGGCTGTACCCATGGCGATACGTCCGTTGGCTCCCTCGCCCGTAGCAAACATCAGGGGCAGCAAGCCGAGCATAGTAGAGGTACTGGTCATCAAGATGGGGCGCAAGCGCTGCACCGAAGCTTCACGGATAGCGGTCATCTTGTCCTCACCACTCTTCTGACGTTGGTTGGCAAACTCAACGATAAGAATACCGTTCTTAGCCACGAGGCCCACGAGCATAATCATACCAATCTCGGAGTAGATATTCATCGTCTGCTCACCCACGAGCATGAAGATGAGGGCACCGAAAATGGCCAAGGGGATGGTAATCATGATGATGATTGGGTCCTTGAAGCTCTCGAACTGGGCGGCCAGGATGAGGTAGATAAGCAGGAGTGCCAAACCGAAGGCGAAGAAGAGGCTCGATGAGCTCTCGCGGAACTCCTTGGACTCACCCGACAGGGCGGTGCGGAAGGTATCGTCGAGCACCTCAGCGGCAATCTTATCCATCTCATCGAGACCATCACCGATGGTCTTACCCTCGGCCAAGCCAGCCGAGATGGTGGCAGCTACGAAGCGGTTGTAGCGATAGAGCTTGGGAGGCGCGATACCCTCGACGAGCTCCACGAGGTTGTCCATCTGTATCATCTCGCCTGTAGCGCTACGCATGTAGATAGACTTGAGGTTCGATGGCGCATTGCGTTGTTGACGGTTAATCTCACCCACAATCTCATACTGCTTACCATTGAGGTAGAGGTAACCCATACGCTGACCACTGAGACCATACTGGAGGGTCTGCGCGATGTCGCGGGTGTGAACGCCCATGAGGTTGGCCTTCTCACGGTTGATCTCGATGCGCACCTCGGGCTTGCTGAACTTGAGGTTCACGTCGGCCATCTGGAAGACGGGGTTCTCGTATACCTTGGCAAGGAACGTGGGAAGCACCTCGGCCAGTTTCTCGATATCGGTAGCCTGCAACACATACTGCACGGGCATACCGCCACGACGGCCACCGAAGGTTGACTGCTGCTGCACGAAGGAGCGTGCACCAGTCTTCTTCTGCACCTCGCTCGAGAGCTTGGCGGCCACATCCATCTGGCTATAGTCGCGTTCACTGATGTCGGGAAGGGTAATCTGTATGTTACCCGAACCGCTCGACACGCGGGCAGTGATAAACTTGGCGTCGGGCACAAGCGAGTCGGCCAACTGGTTGATTTCCTCGGTATAGTCGCGCATATACTCGTAGGTGACGCCCTCAGGGCCCATGGTGCGGATGGTAATCTGCGAGCGGTCCTCAAGCGGAGCCATCTCGGCAGGCACCTCACCCCACATCCATACACAGGCACCGAGTGAGATTATCATCACCACAAGGGCTATCATACGGTGGCGGAGGATGAAGTTGAGCGAGCGCTCATAGAAGTTATTGAGTCCCACAAAGAAGGGCTCGGTCTTGCGGTAGAACCAGCGTTGCTCCTTGCGGCGTTTGAGTATCTTGGTAGCGAGCATGGGCGTCACGGTGAGCGCGGCAAATGAAGAGATAATCACCGCACCGGCAATAACGAGTGCAAACTCACGGAACAGGCGGCCCGTCATACCATCCATGAAGACGATGGGGAAGAACACGGCCAGCAAGGTGATGGTGGTAGAGATAACGGCAAAGAAGATTTCCTTGGCACCCTCGATACCTGCTGCACGGGGACGCATACCCTTCTCTATTCGTATATAGATATTCTCCGTCATCACGATGGCATCGTCGACCACGAGTCCCACGGAGAGCACGATAGCCAACATCGTAAGCACATTGATGGAGAAGCCCAACACATACATGATGAAGAAAGCACCGATGAGCGATACAGGGATGACGATACAGGGCACAAGCGTCACACGCCAGTCACGCAAGAAGAGGAAGATGATAACGATAACGAGCACGAATGCCTCGATGATGGTATCCTTCACCTCGGAGATAGAGGCACGGATGAAGCGTGTGTTATCGAAGCTATACTCATACTTCACATCCTCGGGAAGGTCTTTCTTCATCACCTCCATACGCTCATACACAGCCTCGGCAATGTTGATATGGTTGGCACCAGGCTGAGGAATCACTACCACGCCCACCATGGGCACACCATTCATCTTCATGTAGCTCTTGATGTCGCGGGCGCTGAGCTCGGCACGACCGATATCGCTGAAGCGGATGATGTGTCCGTCCTGCTCCTTGATGACGAGGTTGTTGAACTCCTCGGTGGTGTGCATCAAGCCGAG
>JAZONP010000190.1:0-7300 GCA_045654565.1 Bacteroidaceae bacterium | reverse complement strand
GGCCTCACCAACCACCCTCGCGTGATAGAGGCCTCGGTGAATGCCGCCCGTAAGTATGGCACGGGGTGCGCCGGGTCTCGTTTCCTCAACGGCACCATCGACCTGCACCTGCAGTTGGAGCACGAGTTGGCCCAATGGGTGGGCAAGGAGGAGGTGATGGTCTACTCCACCGGATTTCAGGTAAACCTGGGCGTAGTGTCGTGCGTCACCGGACGCGAAGACTATGTCATCTGCGACGAACTGGACCATGCCTCCATCGTCGAGGGACGAAGGCTCTCGTTCTCCACCCCACGCAAGTACCGGCACGGCGACATGCAGTCGCTCGAGCATGAACTGTCACGTTGCCGCCCCGAGGCCATCAAACTCATCGTCACCGACGGCGTGTTCTCCATGGAGGGCGACATAGCCCCGATGCCCGAGATTGTGCGCCTGGCCCGGAAGTACAATGCCAACATCATGGTCGACGAGGCGCATGGGTTTGGCGTGCTGGGGCCCAGCGGACGTGGCACCTGCCACCACTTCGGTGTAGCCGACAAGGTGGACCTCCTCATGGGCACCTTCAGCAAGTCGTTTGCCTCTATCGGTGGCTTCATCGCCTCCGACAAGGACACCATCAACTACCTGCGCCACAACTCACGCTCCTATATCTTCAGCGCCTCGCTCCCACCCTCGGCCACGGCAGCAGCACTCGAGTCGCTCCACATCATGCAGGAGGAGCCCGAGCGCATCGAGCATCTGTGGCGGGTGACACGCTATGCCCTTAAGAACTTCCGCGCCTTGGGCTTCGAGATAGGTGCCACCGAGACCCCCATCATACCGCTCTATGTGCGCGACATGGACAAGACCTTTCTCGTCACCCGCATGCTCTTCGACGAGGGCATCTTCGTCAACCCTGTGGTGCCGCCAGCCTGTGCGCCCAACGACACCCTCATACGCTTCTCACTCATGGCCACCCACACCATAGAGCAGGTGGATTATGCGCTGGAGAAGGTGACGGCATGTTTCAAGCGATTAGACATCCTAAGATGATCACCCACGATGAAGATACTCATTACCGGTGCCACGGGATTCATTGGCAGCCACATGGCCGAGCATGCCGTGAGGCAGGGACACGACACGTGGGCGGCCATCCGCCCCACGAGCAATCGGAGCAACCTCCAATCCCCGAGCTTACGACATATCGTCTTGAACCTCGACGACGCGGAGTTGCTGGCCACGCAGCTCGAGGCACACCGCATACGCCACGGCACGTGGGATGTGGTCATCCACTGTGCCGGTGCCACGAAGTGTCGCCACGCACACGAGTTTGACCAAATCAACTATGGAGCGACGCGCCACCTCGTAGACACGCTGATGCGCCTCGACATGGTGCCCCGACAGTTCATCCTCATCAGCACGCTCGGCATCTACGGACCGCTACACGAGCAGGAGCCCTACTCCCCATTCACCGAGGCCGACCCCCCCCACCCCAACACCCTCTACGGAAAAAGCAAGTATCGAGCCGAGGAGTATGTCAAGGGGATAGCGGCACTGCCCTATGTCATCTTCAGACCCACGGGCGTGTATGGCCCACGCGACAGGGACTACCAACTGCTCATACGCAGCATACGTGCCCACATTGATCTATCGCTCGGCATGCGACCGCAGCGGGTGACATTCGTCTATGTGAAGGACCTCGTGGAGGCTGTCTTCATGGCCATCGACAAGGAGGTGCAGCGCCGCAGCTACCTCGTCACAGATGGCCACACCTATAGCAGCAGCGACTTCACCCGCGCCGTGCGAGCCGCCTTGGGCAACCCCTTCACGCTCCACCTCACCATCCCCCTATGGCTGGGGCGCGTAGCAGCACGCATCGCTGATGTGGCTGGACGGCTCTGTGGGCGCACCTTTACCTTCAACAGCGACAAGTTCCGCATCCTGGCCCAGCGCAACTGGCAGTGCGACATCACCCCCCTCACCGAAGAATTAGGGTACCATCCCCGATACAACCTCGAAGCAGGGATAGCCGAGACCTTAGCGATATCCGAGTGAGTAAAACAGTTTCATTTTTGCCCTGGCACGGTCAAGAATCTGGCAGGTCGTAGCAAATCACGCCTGGATTATTGTACGCAAACACCATGTGTGTCCGTACAATTTTGCACCATGCAATGGAAAAATCGAGTATTGCTAAAGTCCAGTACTTGCATACCAGTATTGCAGTACTTAGCCGCAAGTACTCGAGTACTGGCATGTAAGTACTCGGGTACCGATGGGGAAGTACTGCAGTTTGGGTATATCCAAACTGATTTTTCGCATTGCTGAAAATATTTTTTCAAGCCCTTGAAAATTTTTGAAAATAAAGAGCGATTTGGATTGGGACGAAGGTCGATTACTCTAAAAACGTACTTCGCTACTCCGTGCCAGGCCAAAAATAAAAATCGTTTACTCGGTAAAAAAAGAGCACCGACACCCCACCGACACCGGGTGTCGGTCGAAAACCGACTCATTCACTGCACGTTACAGTCAACTACCGACACCTTAGAAAAAATAAGGAAGACTTTGGGTTCTTCGTCAATTTTGGGGCAAGTTATAGCCCATCACTCTTCTAAAAACCATATACCATATGATAATTTAAGCCTAATCCTCTTTTGTGAGATAGGGCACTTGTTCTTCATTGACCAATGTCGATTCATCTTTTGAGCGACCTCCCATGTATAGGAGTTCACAGAAGTCCTTAATGGATAGAGTGCCAACCTTGGGAAACGAAATCTGTTCCAAGATTCTGTAGTGAGCATCGTTAGTCACTATATAGTCGGCACCCGATGCGATTGCGCAGTCAACAAATTTATTATCGTCAACGTCAAACGAAATCAATCCGAAACGATAATAAGGGGTTATCAGACGAATGTTAGGGCAGTTAAGAATAGTTGACACCACATTACTCGCAATGGATGGAGTGGTTTTCACTGACAATATCTCTTGGTACTCTTCTAAAATTTCATTTGATACACATAGGATATACTTTCCTGCCAAGAAATGATTCCAAACGATACGATATGGGCTCGTCTTTGGCAATGACATCAACAAGCAGTTGGTGTCTAACACTATGTGTCTCATTTGTAGGGCGTACGCATATGTTCCTGACCCCATGCTTCTATCACATCGGCATCTATCTTGCCTTCGCTGCACAACACATCCATTTCGTCATCTACCTTGCGAGCGAAATATGCTGCGAGCACCTCCTTTATCTCTTTAAGGTGTTCTTCACTACTGTCGTAGGCAAACATTCTGAGCAGATGCTGCTGCACTGAGTTGAATACTGTTGCTGCCATATGTCTAATATCTTTGGTATATCCACGACAAAGGTACAAATACTTTATGTTTTTTCAAGTCCTTTTGTTCGTTTTTTAGTTTGGCACAACTATTTTTCGTACACACAGAGATTTGCGAGACCCGTGTGAGGATAATAAATTGATTCTCTGAAAATAAAAGAAATACCCTCCTTCGTATTTCTGATGCGCCTGCCTTGATCGTGTCGCATAACTTAATTTATGAAAATTTGTGGCCAATTCATGGCAATTCATGTTCACAATAAAAACAACCGGCATGCTTCGTTCTCACTATTTCTTTTAGACATATTTCCATGAATTACCCGTGAAACGTGTTCGCCGCCCGAACCTTTAGGTCGCTGTCCCGTAGGGGAAAAGCAAGGGGCCAAAGGCAATTATCATAAATAAATTAAATTTATGGACATTTGCGGACTCTATTTACGGCCATTTATGTTAAAACTTAAAAACGCAATCATTGGGGTAAACACAAATTTCCATGAAATTCCCGTGAATTATCATAAATAATTACTACTTTTGCACTTGCACACCATGCCGGAAGCCCCTGTGGGTGATGGCGGTGGGCAGACATATACATAAAAGGCGTAACTGTACGCTTTGGTTTTGACGTCTTGGAATCTCGCAAATTCTAACTATCTGTCAAGAACAAAGCAACAAGGGACGCCTCATGGGATGATTATATACATATATACTCCCTCCCCGTTGGTGCATGATAGCAACCTGTGTGTTGCTCATCGTGTTACTGATGGCGGTAGCAGAGTAGAGTTATATAACATCATCGTGGGGCTTTCGGCGTTGCTCGTTTCGACAGATAGGGCAATGCGAGAGCCTCAAGACGTGGAACGAGTAACAGACGGCTCCACGTTTCTTTTTTGTATCCTGTCTTCACCTTACAGACTTATAAAAAAACTTGCACCGGAGGGGCCTGGGTGTAGCAAAAAATCGAATAAAATGAAAACGATGAAACGTGTGTTTTCGCTGCTGCTCTTCTTCGTAGCGGCAATGAGTGTGCAAACCGTACAAGCACAAACCAATGGCGACGTGAATGGCGACGGCAAGGTGAACGAACAGGACATCACCGCCATCCTCGAGATTATAGCAGAGGCCGGTGGCGTGAAGGAGCAGACCAAGTATTATTGGTATGTTGGGCAAGAGAATCCGGCAAGTATGACAAGTATTTCACCAATAGTTAATGATAATACTTCACCAGGTTGGAGATTAATTGGCACAACTGTACCAAATTATTCAGAAACAAATATGTTATGGGATGGCGTAACAAATAATATACAAGTAGATAAAGAATCCGGTGTACGTGCTCAGTATTTTGTTGCTGTACCAAATAACAAAATTCAAATTTATAATGGTCTGAAAGGTTCAGAAATGAGTAACTATGAGACATCAGAAATTACAATAAATGGAGTAAAATATTATGTTTATAGTTATAAATCAAAAGGACGCACATTTATGATGAATTTATATTAAAAACATATATATCCCGTCCCGCAGGATTTGCATTCCTGTGGCTTAGAGTATAAGGATTTGTAATCCGCTTATCGCATCGCAGATGCTTATACTGACGAGCATCGGATTCGGAAATCCGATGAGACAAAAAATGAACAAACTAACAAATAACAATAACGACAATGAAACAGAAACTTTTAATGATGCTTGCAGCACTGATGCTGATGGGCACCAGCGCAATGGCGCAGAGTGAGACACTCAAGGGCGATGTCAATGGCGACGGCGCAGTAGACGTGGCCGATATCGCGGCAGTGATCCAGATAATGAAGGATAATGGCGATATCGAGACCAAGTATTATTGGTATGTTGGGCAGACTGAACCTACAGCCGAAAATTATACTACACTTGAAGGTATACAGCAGGTAACTTCCTATCCTACTGCTTATACTTATACAACAGCAATAAGAAATTATGTATATATATTAGTTGCGGATAATTACACTGTTTCAAAAATAAAAGATGCTTTGAATGGACTTGACGTCAACTATAAGGAAGAGACTTCACCTATAACAGGATATAAACTCTATAAAACTGCTGGTATTGCAGCTGATTTCCCAATAACATTACAAATAAAAAGAAATTAGTTCTCTGCAGAAGTATTATTATAGGAACAATATAAAAATAGAACTATGAAACAAAAAATACTGAAAATTATCGCTATACTATCTTTTATGGTGAGCAGTGTGGGTGCCCAAACTATAACGATGCAAGAACTTGAGTATTCTTCAAGTGTTTTAGGGCATAAAACAATAACGGTTAAAATAGCAGATGCTGCGGAGACGACAGCCGTACAGATGAATCTATCACTCCCCGAAGGATATGCCCTTACGAAAGAGGGGATCGCTTTGAGTGATGCCATCAATGATCATATAATTAGTGTGAGTCCGCTCGCATCAGGCGACTATCTCATTGTGGTTTATAGTTTGTCTCAATCCACATTCAAGGATGGGACCTTGTTGGTCATCCCTTTATCTGTAGATGCAAATGCAAAGAATGATGAGGCAGTACTCCATACCATGCGTACATCTACAGCAGATGCCGTAAGCCATGTGTGCACGGATACAAAGTGTTTGTTAGTTGCTATTCCCGTTCTACAAATTGCTGTGAATCCAAAAACTGCGATTCTTGTAGAAGGTGAGACATTGGAACTTACCTCATCCGTTCGCCCTGCAGATGCAACTAACCAAGAGAGAACATGGAGTAGCAGCGATGAAAATATCGCTACGGTAGACAATAATGGTGTCGTTACTGCAGTTGCCGCAGGCACTGCCACTATCACCGTTAAGGCTGGCGGCAAGGAGGCGACTTGCGTGATTACCGTAGAGGCTGCCGCAGTGGAACCCGAGCCAGAGCCCGAGCCCGAAGGCTTGCTCACCGGCAAGAACTACCGCGTGAAGAACGTGACGACAGGCCTTTACCTGCAGGTAGTGGGTAACAACACCAACATGACGTTGCAGAACAAGGCCGAGGACGTGGCGCTGATGCAGGTGTTCCAACTCGAGGAGGCTGCTGAGGGCATGTACTATCTCAAGGCTGCCGACAGCGACAACAACTACTATGCTCACGCATCGGGATGGAACTTCAACGCCACCGCCAATGCCGACAACAAGACCCCCTTCACCATTGAACTCGTAGAGGGCGAAACGGAGGTGTACACCCTGCACCAGAGCGTGTCTGCTTACCCTGGACTTGCCGGTGCCGATGACTCTGCCGCAGGCGCTGCCATCTACTGCAACAAGGGCGTTGACAACAACGGTAAGTGGGCCTTCGAGCCTCTCACCGAGGCGGAGAACGCAGCCTACGTGACCACGCTGACCGCTACGGTCAAGGCCGCCCTTGATGCCGCCATCGCACGTGGCGAGGAGGTGGTGGCCACACGCAGCGCCGTGCTCACCGCCGAGGAGGTAGCCGCCATCAACGGTGCCGTGCAGGCAGCCAAGGAGGGCAAGGATGCCGCTACCGAGGTGGCCGCACTGAAGGCCCTTAGCGATGCCATCCACACCGCTGTGGACGCTGCCATCTATGTATGGAGCATCGACGAACTGAGCAACGAGGTGTGCTACGCCGTGTCTACCGAGGATCGCGGCGCATGGTATGCCCAGGCGGCCAACCTCACCAGCACCGCCAAGGCGGGGGTTGCCGTTGACGCCACCGACAAGAAGCAGCAGTTTGCCTTCGTGCAGTCACCCGAGACAGGCGCACTCTACCTCTACAGCGTGAGCGAGGAGAAGTTTGTCAAGGCAGAGGGTGGCTACACCACCCTCACCGAGGCCCCCGCGCAGACCCTCACCATCCTCAATGGCACACGCAGTGCAGCGTTCCCCTGGGTGGTAGCACTCAACGCCGAGGATGGCCAGAAGCAGATGGGCATCTCTAACGGCTACGACCCTGCCGTCATCACCCACTACAACGACCTCGGCGACGGTGGCAACACGGTGCGCATCGAGAAGGTG
>JAZONP010000189.1:0-4318 GCA_045654565.1 Bacteroidaceae bacterium | reverse complement strand
TGTCAAAATTTGTAAAACTTTATAGGTGTAAAGTTACTAAAAAACTACGACATAACCAAATATAATAACGTGTATATCAAATAGATAAACAAGATTTTCAAGAACAAGATTTTATGGAATTTCTGATGCGTCTGCCCTGTTCATCTAGGATTTGTATTGTTTGGCGGCGAGCATACGCGCGTATGCTCACGTCCATATGCGCGGATGGTCGCGACCATTCGCGCGTTTTGTCGCGGACAAGTAATAGTAATTACAGATAGAAATCATTAAACACTTATAGAGAAAACAGACGTTATACATCTAGTTTTTACCTGATAATGAGGGTATTGACATGGGGGATTTTGATGTTGTATCTTCGCGGCGAAAATAGGGTCAACGTTTAACGATTAACGTTAGTTTCCGGAGGCTGACTGTAGACTGTTGTCCGTTGACCGTTGACAAAAAAAAGAATATTGCTATGAAGAAGATCTATGTTTATGTAGGGCAGTTGCGCGACTGGATGTTGCGCATTGCCAAGAGTGTGAGAAAGGGATTGCCCTCGAGTATGAATAGCAAGGTGGACTGCGAGATCTTTCGCGCTGCTCAAGATGACAATTCGCAGGTGACTACGGGTGACGTGATAGAGGTGAACGAAATGCGAATTTCGAAGGCCGAAAGACGTCATAGTGACGATGAAGGTAAATCTTTCAACTCTCATCTCTCATCTCTCATCTCTCATCTCTCAACTCAAATGGGGAGACATTGCTCGTCAGGGCTGAGCGGTTTCTGTGGGAGAGGTATGAGTTTCGGTACAATGTGTTGGCAAAGTGCTACGAATACAATCTTCGCGCTTCGCTTGAAACGCCCCCGCCCTTGCAGGGCACCCCCTCTATAAACAGAGGGGGATATAGCAGCATGCCACAAACTGTCCCTCTGTTTATAGAGGGACGAGCGTTGGCAAACAACGCGGAGGGAGTTCAAAGCGAAGCGCGGAGTAAACTCGTCTTTCGTCCTCTCGACGATGAGCAAAAGCGATACTTGCTGATGCAGTTGCAGCATGCAGGCATCAATGTGCCGTATGTGAGTCACATACAGGCTATCGTGGATTGTGGGCGGGCAGTGCGCTTCAACCCCGTGACGCACTACCTCACCCATCTGCCCCAGTGGGATGGCGAGGATCATATAGGCGACCTCATGCGTCGCGTGACGAGCGATGAGTTCACTCTCACCTTGCTACGGCGCTGGATGGTGGCGGTGGTGGCTCAGGCCCTGGGGCGCATGGGACGGTATGGCAATTGCCTGTGCCCGCTGCTCATCAGCGAGCGGCAGGGATGGGGCAAGAGTCAGTTCACAAAACTGCTGATGCCCGAGGAACTGGAGGCATACTATACCGACACCTTCAACCTCACGCAGGAGGAGCAGTGTCTGCGCAAGATGGGGCAACACTTGCTGGTGAACCTCGATGAGTTTGACCGCCACTCGACTACGGGCCACGCCACGCTGAAGGGGCTGCTGCAGCTCTCTGCCATCAAGGTGAAGCGCCCTCACCGCGTACAGTTCGAGGAGATGCCCAGGCTGACCTCCTTCATCGGCACCAGCAACCGCCGCATGTTGCTGCACGACCGCACGGGTAGTCGTCGCTACATCTGTGTGGAACTGGCTGGCCCCATCGATGTGGCAACGCCCGTATGTCACGACCAGCTCTATGCCCAGGCATTGCACCTGCTCGAAGATGGTTTCCGATGCTGGCTCGACGAGGAGGAGACGCTGCGCCTCGAGGAGCACAACGCTCCCTACAAGACGGAGCATGGCCCCGAAGAGCTGCTGGTGCAGCACTTTGCCCCAGTAGAGAAGAAGAAGCACTACGAGGAGGACGAGCTGTGGACCTCGGTGGCGGTGTACGACTACCTGCACCGCATAGATCCGCTGCTGATGCGCAGCGTGGAGCGCACCACCTTCGGTATGTATATCCGCCGTATGGGCTTCGAGCAAGTGCGCCGCGAGAATAAGCGATACTTTGCAGCAAAACTGCAAGTGGAGAGTTGAAAGATGAAAGTGTTTAGTGTTTCTAATTCCTAACTGATAACTCCTAATTCCTAATTATAAAACCTGCCAGGTGGCAAAAATGTAATTGCATATAGGCGCAAACGACATATACACGCCACCCAAACAACGATGCTATTAGATCATATTCTGACTAAACTACTAATAGACTAAAGTACCAGCGCGAGATCCCTCCCTACGCTCGGGATGACAGAGACGATGAGATAACAGCTATATAATATTTACAGCTAAAAAACTGCAATAAATTACAAAGCCTTAACTCCAAATCAGATAATAAATCCACAAATAAGATATGACATTACCTATTCAATTACCAAAAAGAAAACCTGCCAGGTGGGGCTGGCAGGTTTTGAGATGTCTTAGTCGTACACGCGTGTACAACTTTCACAAGACATCTATAAGAATATCCGTACCTTCGCAGCAGATAACTTATAAATCTATCACATATGCTGGGCAAGCTACTCCAAAGCTGTGTAGGGAGGGGGAGGCACTCCCCTACTCGTTGCCCGAGGACATGCACATCTTCGGGGAGGCGATATCAAACAGCTAAGAACCTAAGGATAAAGAATTTATAAATATGGATATAAAGCAAACCATCATCAGAAGACTGCGCGCAACAAAGCGCGAGAACATTGAGGCCGTTGTCAATTACATGAGCAGGAACGGCTTCTTCACCCGCCACTGTCATCACCATCATCACTATGCCGGTGGGTTGGCCGAGCACGCTTGGCAGACATACCAAGTGGCATTGAGCATGAACGAAGAGCTAAGAGCCAAACAGCCGAACACTGAGGTGATGAGCGAAGATAGCATCGCAATAGCGGCATTGCTGCACGACTTTTGCAACTGTGCGGGAATGCGGGATATCACCGGACACGGTAGGCGATCGACAGGGATGCTGAAGAGGCTGGGACTGAAGCTGACACAGGAGGAATTCCTTGCAGTGCGCTTCCACATGAGTCTCAGGAATAAGGTGGGCCATCCCCGCTACGACGATGCACAAAGCTGCCGGCTCCGTGAGTTGATACACAAGGCAGATGGCGTATCGGCCAAACTGCGCACGGGGCATGCCTATCCATTGAGAGAGGTGGATGAGTTTCAAGGCGAGCACGATGATGTTGCCGAGTTGTTTGTGTCGGCATTGGATATATTAAACACCACCCTTTACGACCCTGAGACGAAGAAGACGATGAGTAGAGATGAAGTGCTGAATTTCCTGAGGAGTAATACTAAAAAATAATCTTTAGCGACGAAGACTTGCGGAACTGTTAGGAGTCACCTTAAACCAACAATACTTAAACGATATGGTGATTAAGGATGTTAAAGAAATAGATGATATTGCGCGTCGGGTGTTCGGTCGTACCGAGCATCTGTTTTCGTTAGACCTTGCTGAGTATAATCACCTGAAGGAGTCGTCGGCAGCGATAGAGGTGATAAAGATGGATATCCCAAAGCTGACTGATGAGGCTATTGCCTCTATCGAAAATGAATTGAAGGATATAGACTCAAGCAGGGCGAGTGCCGCTATAATGTATATATGTGAGAATAATAAGATTACTGTAGGGCAGACGGATAGTCTGCTGTCTTTAGTGGACAAATACTTGGGTAGTGCAGACCGTACCTTCGGATTCAGCGGAGTCGTAAACTGTGGAGTCGACGCAGAGGTCTATATCTTTGTCGGATATAAGAGCGGGGAGCCATGAGCTCCCCACCCTTCATGTTACTCTTCAAGCAGGCTCTTAAGTGCAATCTTGGCGTCTTCGTCGCCCTGCTCGGCAGCTTGGCGGTACCAATAGATAGCTTTCTCGATGTCTTGTGTGACAATCTCTCCAAGCTCGTATGCGGAGGCTAAGCTGAACTGGGCACTTGAGTCGCCCTGCTCGGCGGCTTGGGTGTACCAATAGATGGCTTTTGCGCCGTCAGGTTCGATGCCGTCACCATATTCGTAGAAGTAGCCGAGGCTGAACTGGGCACTCGTGTCGCCCTGTTCGGCGGCCTTGGTGTACCAGTAGATGGCTTTCTCGATGTCGCGCTCGACGCCCTCGCCCTCTTCGTAGCATAAGGCGAGGTCGCACTGGGCACTCGAGTCGCCCTGCTCGGCGGCCTTGGTGTACCAGTAGATGGCTTTCTCGAAGTCTCGTTCAACGCCTAAGCCCTTCTTGTAGCGCATTCCAAGAAAACTCTGCGCCAAGGAGTGTCCTCGCTCGGCGGCTTGGTGACCCCAATGAAAGGCTTGCACATGATCTTGCTCGATGCCTAAGCCCATGGCATAGTG
>JAZONP010000188.1:0-4039 GCA_045654565.1 Bacteroidaceae bacterium | reverse complement strand
TATGATAACCTTGTTTCCTCCATCCTACGGACTTCCTACTGACACATTATCTGACATTCTAAAAAGTCCGTAGAAATTCATTTTACAATCCTTTCTCCCTGAAAATCAAGGACCATTTTTGTTTACGCAGTATGGCGGTTTTGTCGTTATTGTCGTTTTCAAACCGTCAAAAACGACACTTCCGACACATGTCGTTTTTGTGTGCCGAAGAATTATTTTTCGTAGTAACATATCAACTTGAATGGGTGCAATAAGTCTATTTTTTCAAGTTCATAAAATAATTGTTCGTAAAATACTATTGAGAAATTTTTGGTTATCTTAAATGTCGTTTTACTAGGCACTTTCCATGTGTAATCACATTCAGCTACATAGCATGGTTTATTGTTGATTATTTCTTCCTTCAATGTGCACCAATTGAGTAGTATTGCACCATCTTTTTCTGGAGATCTGAATGCATAATCCATGTTACCGTTCCAGACCATCTTACCCAATTGACCATTTTCGAATCTATTTTGAATTTTAGGAGTAATCCAAGAATCCGAATGCAAATATATAGTATCTTTATCTGTAACAAGCATTTGGAAATTTGCCCATGCAGCATCTTTACAATAGAAAGAACCTATTGTGCATATGCCTAAGTGTAAAGTTAATATGCTCGCCTTGTCATAACAAGAGAGAGGTTTACTATTGGCTATATCTTTCGCACATTTTGTCTGAATATCCGAAAAAATCCAATAACATCCATTTCCTATTATGATGCCGACTATAAAAAGAATACTAATGATAATTCTTTTAACCATTTTTTTTGAGATATGCTTCTTTTTGCTGGTTCTCCTCCGTTTGTTGCATAAACGCCTTTAATCGTTCTTAGGTCGTTCCTTGGTCTTTTATGCGGAGTATATATATAAGGCAAACAGGGAAGAAATCTTAATAATCGTGCCGTTTTGCATTTAACTAATTTACCTCCTTGGGTCGGGGAGGCGGGCGGCGAGGTAGTTGGCATCGTAGCGGGTGAGGCCAGCGGCTGAGGTGGAGAAATAGTAGTCAGCTGCCGCCTCGGCGCCAAACACCCCATCGCCCATCTCAATCATATTCAGATAGACCTCTAGGATGCGCTCCTTGCCCCAGAGGAACTCTATCAAGACCGTGAAATAGGCTTCGACGGCCTTGCGCAGATAGGTGCGGGAGTGGAAAGTGAAGATGTTCTTAGCCGTTTGCTGGGAGATCGTGCTGCCTCCGCATGTGATGCGGCCGTAGCGCTGGTTGAGCTTGTGGGCACAGCGGATGGCGTCCCAATCGAAGCCGCGGTGGTCGTAGAACTTGGCGTCCTCGTGGTCGATGACAGCGGCGATGAGGTTGGGGGAGATATCCTCGAGGGGTGTCCAGTGGTGCTGTATCTCCAAGTGGCGACCCTGCTGGTGTGCCTCGATATGGCGGAGGAACATGAGAGGCGTGAAGGGCACGGGGACGAACTTGAAGAGCAGGACGAGGGCGATGCTGCCGAGGAGGAAGGACAGCAGGAGGTTGGTGAGGATACGGCGAAGCATGTGACTTTACAAAAATTATAGAAAATTAGCCAAAAATTATCAAAAATTATTTTATTGACAACAACTTAAACAACTTAATTCAACAACACAGCACGCGCTCGAAGTGTAATTTTAGAACGACAATTATTGTCAATTTGGATGTCAATTATCGTCAATTTTTATTTAACAAAAATACGCTCGTTCCGAGCTGCAAAAATATTAAAAAATCAGGAACTTATTTTTAGGACAATTATTGTCAATTTGGATGTCAATTATTGTCAATTCGAGGCGTGTATTTTGTTTTTGCCCAAAAGAATGCAGTAGCTGCATTAGTGGGCAAAACAAAATTAGGATGATGAAAATAACACAGGGAAATCAACGGTTAGCGAATGGGTTTGCCATATTCGTCGATGAGGGTGCCGAAGCGGTTGGACCATTTGCCAAAAGAAGCGAAGAAAGTGTGCTTGGTCTGAGCCGTGATATCATAGAAGCGCGGTGGCGTGAGGACACGATATCGTTTGTCCATGAGCCCTTTCTTGCCATTGTAGTCGGTATAGACATAGCAGTTGGTTTCCTCCCAGATCTCGTTGCCCTGCGCGTCCTTGCGGCCAGTGTTGTAGGCGAGCTCGGAGATGGACTTGTAGATGACCTCGTAGATGAGTTTGCCGTCGTAGGAGAAGAGGTGCTGGATGCCGTTGTACTCGGTGGCGATGAGTCCCTCCGACCAATCGACATCGATAGAATGGTAGGTGCCGATAAGGACGGTATCGAGGGCATAGTTATAGACGATGCATCGGTCGTCGAGGCGGGTGTTGTAGAGGCGTTGCTGGTACTCGTTTTCGATCATGGTATAGACAGGCGGCAGCACCCATTGAGCAGCGGTGTCGATGAGGCCGACCAGGTCGTTATCCACATTGACGATGAGTTTGTCGCGGTGGTAGATGAGGTCGTATTGGCCTTTGTACTTGAAGCCCTGGGGATTGACGATAGAGCCGTCGCGGCGGAAGATATAGATGGTGTCGCTCTTGACCATGATACCTCGGTCGCAAGCGAACTCCCACGCCTTCTCATAGATGAGGGGCGTGATGAGCTGGGCGGTGTTGAGATTGATGAAGGCGCGGCGGTTGTTCTTGGCAAGGATGGCGATGGTGTCGCTGTAGTTGACATGTAGCCAATCGATGCTGTCGAGGAGTATCTCGCCCGTCTCGGGGTTGTAGATATGGTCGCCATGCTTGTAACGGAGGTGGTTGTTGCCGATCTCCTCGCCGTAGAGCTTTTTCTCCATGCGTCGGGAGGCAGACGAGATGGTGCCGCTGAGGGCAACGATGGTGGCAATCAGCACCACGGCAGAGGTGGCGATGAGCAGAATAGAACGGGTGGATAGCGACTTGAGGCGCTGGATGAAGGTTGGTTTCATAATGTTGAGGTTGAATGTTGAATGTTTAGGGTGGTTTAATGACAACGGTTTTGGTTGTTTTGCAGTGCAAAGGTAGTGGAAAAAGTGGAGATGGAAAAGGATTTTCGTTGAGAATGTACGAAATGAAAAATGGCGTGTATGAACTCGTGTCATACATGCCACTTCGTAAGTTTAGAGGATGGGAGCAGAGCCGCTACAGTTTAGAGGACGCCCTGCGGGCTACAGTTTAGAGGCAGAGGTTAGAGGGACCAGACGATGAAGCTGACATTCTTATATACGCGGGGTTCCCATTGGCCAGAAGCGATGCCGCGACCGTCGATAGTGCGGAGCCAACCGATAGCCGAACTGCCGACAAGGTAGATGGCGTTGGTCGTACCGATGTCCACCAGCGCTTGCGAGAAATCGTGCAAGGACTCGGGTGTAAAGGTCTCCGCAACCACCACTTTGCCCTCTAGTTCGCATAGGCCACGGCGAGTGGATTGGCTCTTGAGTTCGTTCTCGACCAGTGTCTCGTTGGATACGAGAGGATACTGGCGGAAGAAATAGCCTCCGACCTCTGTGGCCTGCTCGAAGAGCGGGGAGTTGTCCGCCACACCGATGGTGACTTCGTCGTCGATGATACTGCAGTAGCCTCGTTTGCTGAGTCCCCAGCTCAGCGGTTTGCCACGCAGGACGAAAGCGCCGACGATCTTCTTGTTGTCAGCCCGCACATCCGCCGCCTGGAAGACGAGGAGGTTGCGCGTGGTGTCGTCGATGCAAGCGTAGCCCACCTCTAGGCGAGGAGTGATATTGAGCGGCACATATAGGCGCATGGGGATATCGTTGACGATGGTGTCCTTGGTGATGACGCATGGTGTGGAGATGGAGTCGAGCGAGTGAATCCATCCGCGCAAAGGATGAGGGACGGCTGCGGCCGTGTGGCGCTCGAAGATACCTTCTTCCGAGTCATGCTTATGGCGGAGGGCGAAGAACAAGATCATACCCACAGCGATGGCGAGTAGCACACCAATAAGCACCAGCCAGGCATTCGGTTTGCGAGGGGCAGGAGCAGAGTCGCCTATGATGCGAATCTCGGTGTCTTGTATGTCGTATAGGT
>JAZONP010000187.1:0-6064 GCA_045654565.1 Bacteroidaceae bacterium | reverse complement strand
TCATCTGTTCTCGTCAACATTGGGTTCTCATGTCACAGTATACAACGCTGAAAACTACGGAAACATTTTCACCAACACGATGCGCGAGTTTCTGGAATAAAGGGCTTAGCACTCTGAGCAAACTTTATAAGGCCTCTGAAGAATAGACGTAGGCGTACTGAAGAGGCCTTATAGAGTTGTCTTACTCGCAAAAGTCCCCTGCGTATTGCTTTATCCTTGCCCTCTTCCCGCCCAATCCCCAAGCCGAACGAAAAGAACGCAGCCACGGGCGATTAGGAAAATACAGAAAGAAAGCGAAAAGCAGAGAACCGATGACAATCTGCCACAAGAACGAAGAAGTCTACCTCTCCGATTCCCTCACCGCGTAAGCAAATCGCAGGGTTTCCCTTACAATATGCCACAAAAATTCTATACAGAATTTCTATACGTTTCGCTTCGTGAGATATTCTTTGTCACTGAGAGTACTTGTCCTACATAGCAAAAGCAAACTTTTCCTCTGCTTTCGCTCGTTGAATTTTACTTTTTTTTGTTTTTTCGATTGGTTTGTACTAATTTCGCACGAAGAAAGCAGTTGGACGGTCTGTCGCTTGCTCCCTCGGGGGAGTATGAGGAAAGTCCGGGCAACACAGAGCATCCCGCTTGTTAATGTGCAAGGTGTCGGTGACGGCAGGGTTGACGTAGAAGAAAATAACCGCCCCGTTCAGGCGAGGTAAGGGTGAGAAGGTGGGGTAAGAGCCCACCAGTCGGGATGGTGACATCCTGAGCTGTGCGTTCCGGGAGTTGCAAGGTCATGTATACCGGTGCTTGAGGGCTGCTCGCCCAAGCCGGAGGGTAGACCGCTATAGTCTGCTGGCAACAGTAGGCACAGATAAATGACAGACGCTACAAGGCATTCCGTGCGAAAGCAAGAATGCAGTAGTACAGAACCCGGCTTACAGGCCAACTGTTTTCTTTTTCTTTGACAACGGACAAAAACTATATGAAAGAAAAGTTCAGACAACTCGTCCACTTCTTCACTCGTTCCTTGTGGCGTGTGACAGAAAGCGACGTCAGCCGTAGCCGATATACGAGTTACAACCTGATGAAAATCACCATCCAGACGGTCAAGTGCTTCATCAAGGACCGCGTTTGGATTCGTGCAGCTGCTCTCTCCTATACTACCCTATTCTCCATCATTCCCATCATGGCATTGCTCTTTGCCATTGCCAAGGGATTCGGATTCTCGAACATCATGGAACGATTCTTGAGAGATGGCACCGTAGCAAATGGCACCGTAGACACCGTAATGAACTTCATTGACAACTATCTGGAGTATGCCAAGAGCGGAGTGTTCATCGGTGTGGGCGTGGCGATGTTGCTTTGGGCCATCATCAATCTGGCCGACAGCATTGAGAGCAGCATGAATGCCATCTGGGATGTAAAGAAGCAGCGGTCCTACTTCCGCAAGCTGACTGACTATATGGCGCTATTCATCGTATTTCCCCTCGTCATCATCCTCTATGCCGGTGTGAGCATCTTCATGACCACGATTTACGAGCGAATTGCCGAGTTCTACCTCATCAGCTCGTTCCTGCACATCTGCGTCAAGATAGCCCCCTATATGCTCTCCGGACTCATCATGACGGGGCTCTTCCTCTTTATCCCCAATACGAAGGTACGCTTCAAGAACGCCCTTATCCCGGGCATGATAACGGGTATCATCTTCCAAGCCTTCCTTTACATCTATATCCAGATACAGATGTCGGTATCGAGCTACAACGCCATCTACGGTTCGTTTGCCATCATACCAATGTTCATGTTGTGGGCCGACATCTCGTGGAGCATCATCCTCTTCGGTGTAGAGATGAGTTATGTAAGCCAGAATATCGAACTCTATAACTTCGGGCAGGAGGCTGACAATGTAAGCCGACGCTATCACGACTTCCTCTGCGTAGTAGTGATGTCGCTCATCTGCAAGCGATTCGAGAAGGGTGAAATGCCCTATACAGTTAGTGAGCTATCCGATGAAGGAGAAATCCCTATACGCTTGACGGGGCGCCTGCTCGACGAGCTGGAGAACATAGGACTCATCCACAGCATCAGTAACGACGCCAAGTCAGACACAGAGCACTACCTCCCCGCCATGGCCATCAGCCAACTCTCTGTAGGCAGACTGCTCTCCACACTCGAAAGCCACGGATGCGAGGACTTCAAGATTGACCACACCAAGGAGTTCAGCAACCAGTGGGATGCCTTTATAGGGCACAAGGAGGAGATGTACTCCAAAACCAACGAGATATTACTAAAAGATTTATAAAACCTCTTTGTCATCCAGAGCAAAGCGAAGGATCCCGCGCAAGTACTTAGCCAGGGCACTTTGCGAGATTCTTCACTACGTTCAGAATGACATTCTAATTACAAGAACATGGATATAGTAAATAGATTTCTGCGCTACGTGCGCATCGACACCCAGTCGGCCGAAGATGCCGGAGTGACACCTAGCACACCCGGGCAGATGGAGTTCGTCAAGATACTCCGCACCGAACTCGAAGAAATGGGGCTCGAGGAGATCACCCTCGACGAACATGGCTACCTCTTTGCCACCTTGCCCGCCAACACCACACGCACCGTGCCCACCATCGGCTTCATCGCCCACGTGGACACCAGCCCCGACGTGACGGGCAAGAACGTCAATCCCCGCATCGTAGAAAACTATAACGGCACCAACATCGTGCTCTCAGCCGAGGATCGCATCGTACTCACCACAGCTGAGTTTCCCGAACTACTACGCTACGTAGGAGACGATCTCATCGTAACGGACGGACATACCCTCCTCGGAGCCGACGACAAGGCTGGCATAGCCGAAATCATCTCTGCCATCGCCTATCTGCAGGCACACCCCGAGATTGAGCACGGAAAGATACGCATCGGCTTCAATCCCGACGAAGAGATTGGCCTCGGTGCACACAAGTTCGACGTAGACCTCTTTGGCTGCGACTGGGCCTACACCATGGATGGCGGCGAGGTAGGCGAACTCGAATACGAAAATTTCAATGCATCATCGGCCCGTATCACGTTCAATGGCCGCAACGTACACCCTGGCTATGCCAAGGACAAGATGCTCAATTCCATGCGTGTAGCCGCTGAATTCATCAGTATGCTACCCAAGAACGAGGTACCCGAATGCACCGAAGGCTACGAAGGATTCTTCCATCTTGTGGGTATGAAGGGAGGCGTGGAGCAGACCACACTCACCTACATCATCCGCGACCACGACGCAGCAATTATGGGCAAGCGCAAGGAACTGCTCCAACGCTGTGTGAAGACGCTCAATGAAAAATATGGTAGCGACATCGTCACCATTGAGCTGGCCGACCAATACAAGAATATGCGCGAGGTGATAGAGCCCATGATGTACGTTATCGACATCGTCTGCCAAGCTATGCGCGAAGCGGGAGTAGAACCCAAGGTGAAACCCATCCGTGGCGGAACCGATGGTGCCCAGCTCTCCTTCAAGGGCCTCCCCTGCCCCAACATCTTCGCCGGTGGCGTCAACTTCCATAGCCGCTATGAGTTCGTCCCCGTAGGATCCATGAAGAAAGCCATGATGACCATCGTCAAGATTGTAGAACTTGTAGCAAAGAGGTAAATCTACGACAAACATCTCAAAAAGAAAGAGTGGGAACCTTATGAGATTCCCACTCTTTCTTTTAACCCTAACAAATATTACTTTACACGATACCCTCCATCGATGCGCGATCCGCGGAGGAAGTCCCCTACACCCATGCGCTTCTTACCTGCCAGCTGAAGGGTACGAATGCTGAGTGCCCCATCTGCAGTGTAAATGTATAGACTACTCTTGCCATCGGTCTCTACCGTGCCACAGGGACGAGATTGTACCGCAGAGAGACGCTCGGCCTCGTATATCTTAAGTACCGTCTCCGTATCATCGGGAGCCACAAGCGTAGTCCACGCTGCAGGATAGGGAGAAAGGCCACGAATGAAGTCGTAAACCTGCTTGGCGGAGCGATTCCAATCGATACGGCAGGTATCCTTGAAGATCTTAGGTGCAGGGCGTAGCTCCTCATCGGGCATCATCATCTCTTGCGGAGTGGCCTGAGCACTACCATCGATGATAGCATCAACGGTCTCGCACACCACACCGCCACCAAGCAGCATAAGGCGGTCGTGCACGTCACCCACGCAATCAGTATCGCTAATAGGCACACGCACCTGGCGTATCACAGCCCCCGTGTCAATCTCATGCTTGAGGAAGAAGGTGGTGACACCCGTTTCCTTATCTCCATTGATGACAGCCCAATTTATGGGTGCAGCACCACGATATTGAGGTAGAAGCGAAGCATGCAAATTGAATGTACCGAGTGGAGGCATTGACCACACCACTTCGGGCAGCATACGGAAAGCAACGACAATCTGAAGATCAGCCTGCAGAGAACGAAGTTCTTCTATAAAAGCCTCATCCTTCAACTTCTCGGGCTGAAGCACGCGCAATCCATGCTCTACGGCATACTGTTTCACAGGCGTAGGCTGCAACACACTGCCATGACGTCCTACGGCCTTGTCGGGACCAGTAACTACACCTACCACATTATAGCCTCCCTCAACGAGACATCGCAAGCTCTCGACAGCAAAGTCGGGAGTACCCATATATACAATTCGCAAACTTTCCTTGGTCATTTTTCTATGAATTGAATTTAATGGGAGATAACAGTATAAATATCAATTGCCATTCCCTTCATAAAAAGCAAAGCGATTATCTCTCTGTATCCTCCTTTATTTCCTTCAATAATTTGTTTCCGATGACAAATTTAGGCATAATCTCTGTGATAGCCAAGAAAACAAATCAAAAGGCCCATAATGCGCAATAAAAAAGAGAGAAAAACTTTGCCATTCAAGATAAAAGCAGTACCTTTGCCAACCGAAAACCATTACACCTTATTGTTACCAGCAATAAACAGAGTAATAACTATTAAAAACGAAATAAAACAATGAAAAAAGGTATTCATCCTGAGAACTATCGTCCCGTAGTATTCAAAGACATGTCAAACGGTGACTGCTTCCTTTCACGCTCAACTTGCGCAACAAAGGAGACTATCGAATTTGAAGGCGAGACTTATCCCTTGATCAAGCTCGAAATTTCTAACACTTCTCACCCCTTCTACACCGGTAAGTCTAAGCTCGTTGACACTGCTGGTCGCGTAGACAAGTTCATGAGCCGCTACGCTCGCGCACAGAAGAAGTAAGGATAAACACCTATCCAAAATAGAAATAGCACCGAAGATCGGTGCTATTTTTTTATCGTCTTGATAAAAGATAAAAAAGAAGTCGTGCCGGAGTGATGCGATGAAACTCCGAGAAATAGGATTTGAGTGCTCGCCCCCTTTGTAATCCACCGACTCAAGGTTACCCTTTTCAGGGCGTGGCCCGCCATTGGAAGTCGAAGCTGTCCTCGGTTTTCAGAATTGTTTGATGAGTTTCCCAGTCTAAACCGACACGACTATGCTACTTAGTTTAAAGTTTATGGTTTAGTGTCTACTAGAAGGCCTATAACCAACAACCCACAACCTTTAAACATTCTTCATTATCGTCATTTCTATTACAAAGAACGCACAGAGGAAACGTTTGTTCACCACACACAGACACATCTGCCGTTTTCTCTTTTGCAAATATAGGAACTATTTTGCACAAAAAAAAGAGGCCGAAGCCTCTTTTTTCGTTATCATGTTAAATAACACCTCGTAGAGAGGTCCTATTTAATCCGCATGAGCCACTCAATTAAGCAGCCTTAGCCTTAGCTACGATAGCCTTGAAAGCCTCAGGATGATTCATTGCGAGGTCTGCAAGCACCTTACGATTGATCTCGATACCAGCCTTGTGCAATGCACCCATGAGCTGAGAATAAGACATACCCTCGAGGCGAGCGGCAGCGTTGATACGCTGGATCCACAACGCACGGAAGTTGCGCTTCTTATTCTTACGGTCGCGGTAAGCATAGGTCAGACCCTTCTCCCAAGTATTCTTGGCAACGGTCCAAACGTTCTTACGGGCACCGAAGTAACCACGG
>JAZONP010000186.1:0-3804 GCA_045654565.1 Bacteroidaceae bacterium | reverse complement strand
ACCAGCCGCACAGTAGGTATGCTGCGTGACCTGTTCAACCCTTCGTACGAAAACATCTATGTAAATGACGAAACCGTATTCCACGAAATCAAGGATTACGTGTCGCTCATCGCCCCTGAACGGACGGACATCGTGAAATTGTACAAAGGACAACTTCCCATCTTCGACAATTTTGCTATTACCAAGCAACTGAAATCCTCCTTTGGAAAGACCATTTCCTATAAGAGCGGAGCCTATCTGATTATCGAGCACACCGAAGCCATGCACGTAGTAGACGTGAACAGTGGCAATCGTTCGAAATCCGCCAATGGTCAGGAAGCCAATGCCCTCGATGTAAATCTCGGAGCTGCCGACGAATTGGCACGCCAATTGAGACTACGCGATATGGGAGGAATCATTGTCGTCGACTTCATAGACATGAATTTGGCAGAGAACAGACAAAAGCTCTACGAACGCATGTGTCAGAACATGCAGAAGGATAGAGCCAAGCACAACATCCTGCCTCTCAGCAAATTCGGATTGATGCAGATTACCCGCCAACGTGTACGTCCTGCCATGGACGTTACCACTGACGAGACTTGTCCTACTTGCTTCGGTAAAGGCAAAATCAAGTCATCCGTTCTCTTTACGGATACGTTGGAAAGCAAAATAGACTATTTGGTCAATAAACTGAAGATGAAGAAATTTACCTTGTACATCCATCCGTACATCGCCGCCTATGTAAACCAAGGCCTTGTTTCCTTGAAACGGAAATGGCAAATGAAGTACGGATTCGGTATCAAGATTATCCCCGACCAGAGTCTTGCCTTCCTCCAATATAAGTTTACAGACACCAAGGGAGAAGAAATAGACATGAAAGAGGAAATCGAAATTAAATAAAGTGAAGGGAACGACAGAAATCGTTCCCTTTCTTTTTGGCTTTTAATCAGAATCGCTATCTTTGCTGAAAAGTAAAAAAATAGAATATGATTACAGAAAACTTACAAAAACTTTACCAACAATATACAGGTGTACCGGCGGAAGAAATTATCGAAATGCCGGCATCGGGTTCCAACCGCCGTTACTTCCGTCTGACTGGTATACAAAGCCTCATCGGCGTATACGGCACTAGTGTAGAAGAAAACGAAGCCTTCCTTTACATGGCAGAACATTTCAAAAGAAAGAGTTTGCCTGTTCCACAGGTACGTTGCGTATCGGAAGACAAATTGTTCTACCTGCAGGAAGACTTAGGAGATACCCTCCTCTTCCATGCCATTGAGAAAGGACGCATCACCAACTCTTTCTCTGAAGAAGAAAAAGAATTGCTCCGCAAGACTATCCGATTGCTCCCGGCTATCCAATTTGCTGGAGCGGAAGGATTCGACTTCAATCACTGCTATCCACAACCGGAATTTAACCAACGTTCCATTTTATGGGACTTGAACTACTTCAAGTATTGTTTCCTCAAGGCCATCGGGTTGGAGTTCGATGAAGAACGTCTCGAAGATGACTTCGATCACTTGGCCAGCATCATCCTGAAAGACAACGATGGATGTTTCATGTATCGCGACTTTCAGTCACGCAACGTGATGATACGAGACGGCAAACCTTGGCTTATCGACTTTCAAGGTGGCCGACGAGGCCCCGTGGAGTACGACCTCGTATCGTTCCTATGGCAGGCACGTGCAGGCTTCCCTCCCACCCTACGTCGTGAGCTGATAGCAGAGTACTTGCATTCGGCAAGCCGCTACCGTTTATTTGACGAAGAAGCTTTCTATCAGCGTTTGCAATATTTTGTACTCTTCCGCACCCTACAAGTGTTGGGAGCCTATGGCTACCGCGGCTATTATGAGCGTAAGATGCACTTCGTGCAAAGCATTCCCATGGCTATCGACAACCTGCGCAACCTACTTGCCGAGAACACCTTTGCCGACATGCCCTACCTCAGTGCCATGCTGCGCGAGATGACCACGCTGCCCCTCTTTGCCCCCTATGTGGAGGATACCGAGCTGACGGTGCGCATCACCAGCTTCTCATATCGGAAAGGTATCCCCGAGGACCCCAGTGGCAACGGTGGCGGTTTCGTCTTCGACTGCCGTGCCATACACAACCCTGGACGCTACGACGAATACAAACAACTCACAGGACGCGATGAGCCTGTCATCGCTTTCCTCGACAAAGAAGAGCCCATGCAGGAGTTCCTCACCCATGTATATAGCATCGTAGACTACTCGGTGGAGAAATACCTCGCACGAGGATTCAAGAACTTGATGGTCAATTTCGGCTGTACGGGTGGACAACACCGCTCCGTCTACTCAGCCGAACTCCTTGCCGCCCACCTCAGTGAGAAGTATGGCGTGCGCATCATCCTCGAACATCGCGAACAGGGTAAACGATTAACGATGAATGATGAACGATTAAAGATTAAAGATTAAAGATTAACGAAAACCATCCGGACGGCAACTTTCATCTTTCATCTTTCAACTTTCAACTTAACAAAGAACACTAAACTCACAACCCCATATGTTACTCATAGCCGATAGCGGATCTACCAAGACCGACTGGTGCCTTTGCAACCAAGGCGCCATAGTACAGAACATACAGACACAGGGCATCAACCCCTATCACCAAACCGAGGAGGCCATCGAAGAGGTGCTCCGCAAAGAGCTCCTTCCCCAGTTCGAAGCCCAGAGTTCACAGCCCAGAGTCATCTTCTACGGTTCCGGCTGTGCCAACGAGACCGCCTGCAACCGCATCAAGGAGGCACTGTTCAAGGTGCTTGGCTCCGAGGATGTCACCGTTCATAGTGACTTACTGGGTGCAGCCCGTGCTCTATGCGGACACGAGGAGGGCATTGCCTGTGTATTGGGCACGGGATCCAACTCATGTCTATACAATGGTAAGGAGATCACGGCAAATACTCCTCCATTAGGTTATATCCTTGGCGACGAGGGAAGTAGTGCCGTGCTGGGCCGACGCCTTGTAGGCGACTGCCTCAAGAATCAGCTCCCCGAGGCTATCCGCGACGAGTTCCTTGCCGAGTATCAGCTCACGCAAGAGATTATATTAGAAAAGGTATATCGCCAACCCCTAGCCAACCGCTTCCTTGCCAGCCTAACCCCCTTCCTCTCGAAGCATCGCGAGGTACCCGAAGTGCACAAGCTGTTGGTCGAGAGCTTCACCGACTTCTTCGTGCGCAACGTCAAGCAGTATCGTCGTCCCTGGCTTCCCATCCACTTCGTGGGTTCCATCGCCAATGCCTTCCCCGCCGAGCTCAAGGAGGCAGCCGAGAGCCTTGGCATGGAACTAGGCACCATCCTGCAAAGCCCCATGGAGGGACTGATCAAGTACCACAGCGAAGAGGCGTAAGGCGGTTGGCGTTTAGCCGTTAGCTGTTAGCTGTTAGCTATTGGCTATTGGCGTTTTACGATTAATGTTTAAAACATTAAAGATGACGATGACAGCCATCCGGACGAAAAGCACAAGCGAAGCAAGTGCGATTCTGTGAATTTGCTTTTCCCTTACGGCTTTTAGCCAAGGCTGCCGCCTACGGCCAGCGACCTAAAGGTTCGTGATTTTTGTGTGAGACAAAAACCCCGCGATGCAAGCAACGCTAAACGTTACCGTCAACGTTAACTCTAAACAACAAAAAGGACAGCCCTGCGGACTGTCCTTTTCTGTGTGTTACGGAGTGGAGCTGGAGGGAATCGAACCCTCGTCCAAACGAGGAAATCATATGCTTTCTACATGCTTATCTTTGCCTTCGGTTTTCGTGCGCAAGCAAGACCAAAGCCACCAACTTGCACCTTATCCTCTAAAGTTTCG
>JAZONP010000185.1:0-27361 GCA_045654565.1 Bacteroidaceae bacterium | reverse complement strand
TGTATCAGTACATTGGGCAGCTTACGCCGACGCCAATGCCACACATCATCAATAGCCTTGAAGCCCAACACCGTGGTAAAATGAAACAGAAAAAGGTTGAATATCCACGAGGTAGACATCCGCGTGAATCCCAAAACACCTGCCAGCCCTTCGGGAGAGCCGTCTTGACGGATAAGACCGAAGAGCAGTGTCAAGACCAGCATCGATGCCAGAGAGGTGATGTAGGCTGCACGGTCGTACCACCCCTTCACCCACTGCCACTTGTCGGCATTAGCACGCAGCAAAATGAGCAGGTAGAGGTAGTTGACGGCAAGTATCGCCCCCCACGGATAGGCCAAGAATGAGGGGGCGGCCTCACCCCAAAAAAGATGCAACGCTGTGCCTGCTACTAACAGCAAGGCACAACGTTGCATCATACGTTTATAACGATTTGAGCACATAGGCTTAAGCTTGCTCCCACTGGCTGCGCAGCAATTCGACTGCGGTAGTCACTGTCTGTGCACGGTCGCCCTTAGTGCCACACTCGAAGCTCACATAGTGGGGATACTCCAACTGCTTGAGCGCGCGGAATCCCTCTACATAGTTGTCGAGCTCGCCATCCTCACCGGGCATGATACGACGTCCACGGCTCGCTACGTGTACATGCTGCAGGTAGTCCTTACCTGCAGCCATGAGGGCTGCATAGTCAGAAGTCTCCTCCTGCATGTGCCAGAAGTCACCCATGCACTTCACGCCTGCGCTCTTTGAGTCGCGACAAATAGCAGCTGCATCGGCCACCTGACGCAAGTAATGAGCCTCCTTGCGATTGAGCGGCTCGAGGATTACGGTAGTATTATGCTTCAAGGCAAACTCGCCCAGCTCATGCAACTGCTCGCACAAGTACTGACGTGTCTCGAGAGTATGTGGCATGCAAGGCTTCTGACCGTTAAAGGCAGGCACCATGATAACACCTGTAGAGCCAAGCTCACCAGCAGCAGCGATGATATCGCGCATGGTAGCGTCGAACTCGGCCTTCACATTGGGTTCTTCAGCCAAGATGAAACCTCTGAAACCAGCACAGATAGCCGACACCTTGATGTTACGGCCTGAGAGTGCCTGCTGCAACTCACCAACACGGTTGGCTAGATTGCGTCCGCTGGGTTCGAGACCTACGATGCCGAGGTTCTCCATAAAGTCGAGACGCTCGTTCAGGCTTTCACCAGGGGCAATACGCTCCTGAAACGAAAGGCGTAAAGGAGTAGTATTTACGGGGGCCTTCTTGCATGCCGATGAGCATGAGGTGAGCACTGATGCACTGGAGGTAGTCAACGCTACCGAGGCGGCACCCAGCATAGAGCTAGTCAAAAATTTTCTTCTATCCATAAAAGTTCTTTTTTAGAATCTTTCCGTTTTCTTACTTAACCTTACCAGGTACTGGCACTTGATATGCAGCCATATCCATTGCGCCCAATTCGAGCTTTTCAGGCACCAAATCCAAGTCAGACTTGCTCATCTCGTCCCAAGTGATGGTGCTACCTGCATATGCAGACTCACGACCCATCACACCTACCAGGCTTGAGATAGCGCACTCGGTAGCCTCATCGTGCATAGTGCCTTTGCGGATGTGGTTGACCCAATCGACATGCTCGAGCACATAGGGATTGTGTTGCTTGAACTCAGCCTTCGCAGCCTCCTCGTCATATTTCCAAAGCAAGTTGCCCTTGAGGTCCTTGATGGTATTATCAAAACTGCTGTATACACCCTTGGTACCATAGATAATCTCACCTACAGCATTGCTACAGCCATCAATCTGACGGCACATACTATGCAGGTGTACACCATTCTCCATTTCGAAGTCGATACTGAAGTTATCGTACTGATCACCTGTAACACGGCGCTGACGGCTACCGAAACCTGTAGCCTTGGCCACCTTATAGCCAGACATCCAAAGGAATACGTCGATATTGTGTACGTGCTGCTCTACGATGTGGTCACCAGAAAGCCATGTCCAGTTCACCCAGTCACGAATCATCCACTCCATATCGCTCCACTGATCTTGGCGGTTACGGTGCCACAGCTTACCCTGATTCCAGTATACGTTACCACCTGTAATCTCACCGATGAGACCTGCCTGAATCTGCTTGTTGGCCTCTACGTAGCGGCGCTCGTGATGACGCTGCATACCTGTAACAACGCTCAGGTTCTTAGCCTGTGCCTGCTTAGCCGAAGCCATGATGGTACGGTATCCCTTGGCATCTACAGCAATGGGCTTCTCCATGAATGAGTGCTTGCCCTTCTGTGTTGCATATTGGAAGTGTACGGGACGGAATGCAGGAGGTGTGGCAAGGATTACCATATCTACACCAGCATCGATAACCTGCTTGTATGAGTCAAAACCAAGGAAGCACTTATCTTCGGCTACCTCCTGACCAAAATTCTTCTTCAGATTGTTGCGCAAGCCATTCATACGATCTGCAAACACATCGCCCAAAGCAACGACCTTGATATTGTTAGCAGCTGTCAACAAATCCTTTACAGCACCGCTACCACGGCCACCACAACCTACAACACCTACCTTCAACTCACGGCCATCGATAGCCATATCAGGAAGTTCGGGTACATAGAACTCACCTGGATTCTTTAAGGGCACCAATTTATTGCCATCCTTACATGAAGCGAGCAGTGCCGATGCACCTACTACGCTACCTACACCCAACACGGTAGAAGCCTGCAAGAAGCTTCTTCTGTTCATCTTGTTCTCACTCATGATTCTATATCTTTATGTATTAATACATTAATTATCATCAGTTAATACCCTCAGGTACTTCACACACTACGCGGAAGCCAATACCCTTGATATCTGAGTACCACCAAATACTCTTGGGGTTCTGTGGGTCGGGACGCAACCAGTCGTCATGCTGTGTATGACTACGTGCTGCGCATCTCAGTTCAGCTGCATCACTCGTATAGTTACCACCACGCACTACATGCTCAGTACCGCCGTCAGGGCCCTTGGGATCCTTGGCGCCATCGGTCAGCTGGCTATAGGCATCCTCAGCATACCAGTCAGCGCAGTACTCCATGACGTTACCCAACATATTCTTCAGCCCAAACGGATTGGCTTGCACCTGGCTAGGCTCCTGAGTACGGCTCTTGCTATTGTTTGCATATATGGCATAGCTGTTGATGCGAGCAGTGTCGGCACCAAACAAACCATTCCAAAAGCCTTCGTTGGTATATTTCTTAGGTTTACCCTCGAAGAAATACGCACCCGACGTACCACCACGTGCGGCATACTCCCACTCAGCCTCTGTAGGCAAGCGGTACTTCTTACCCGTCTTCAGCGACAACCACTGGCAGAAGGTCTGAGCCGAGTAGTGAGTCATCGTAATGGCAGGACGTTCACCCATGCCCCATCCCTGATCGGGGAAGCCAAACGGAGGTGTAGGGCCACTCACGGCATCGACATCCTCACGGCTGTTATTGGCATAGATTACCGTGGGGGGAGTGCGTCCCTCTGACATGGTCTCACCATAGAACGCCCAGAACTGATCCCAAGTAACCTCCATCTCGCCCATAAAGAAGCGCGACACCTCTATACGGCGCTGAGGAGCCTCATCGGCCTCATGAAAGTCCTCTGATTCGGACGAGCCCATATCAAAACTACCACCAGGGATAGCTATCATGCTGATGGCTGCTGTAGTACCAGGAACAGTCTCAACATAGTTTTCAAAGGTTGTCACCTCGGTAGCGGCCTCATATACCACACCGCTGCTTTTGGGTGCCTCAGTCAATGCTGAATGCTTATAGTTGGGGTTATAGTGACCTGCATCCAAGTGGCAGTTGATACAATGCTGGTCACCACTCTCCTTATTATCATCATAATAGAGGTGTGCTGTCACTCCCTCATCAGAGATACCCTCAGGATAGATGTTCACATGACAAGCCTCGCACGACTCGTTGTAAACAATCTTACGGGCATACTCCAACTCACCTTTAGCATCCCAGTTAATCTCCTCCTTATCCTTAGTAAGGTATGACCACACATCCTTGACACCAGTCGAAAGCTTCGCCTTGGTGTATTCCATCGTACCACGGGGTGGCAGGTGACAAGCAGCACAGTCGGTCTTCGTACCACTCTGGCTATTGTAGTGAATTGACTGCTTCCAGTTGACATCTGCGTCGGTATGATAGTGACACGACATGCAGGAGTCATTGAGCGAACTCTTATCCCACGCCCAGTTGAAAGCGATAAGCAATGAAAAACCAGCCACCACGATGGCCAAAATCCCTAAAAAGACAAACTTCTTCTTATTCTTCTTATTAGACATAACGACACTTGTTACTACGAATATGCAAAGGTACAGAGTTTCTGACCAACAACAAAACTTTTTATTGAAAAATCTACAAACTTTAACACTTAAAGAGTTTATTGCAACCCGATAAGCGACACAGAAGTAATAATTAATTCTTACACCTCCTACACGTGTATCGCGAACCTCCGATATAAAATCAGAGAAGGACACCCCTATAGGATGTCCTTCTCTGATTATTTATCGACGCAAAGTCTATTTCTTGATTATACCTTTCTTCGTCTTAGCATTTTGCACTCGGCATAATGTAAGCAAGCTTACTTCTGCTCGCGTTTAACCAAAACCTTTTTGCCATCGATGATATAGATGCCAGTCGTTGCAGGAGCTTCAATGCGGCGGCCATAGAGGTCATAGACGCCCTTCATGGCGGGTGCCACCTGCTCACCTACCTCGATATCTTCGATGCCGGCAGTATTATACAACGAGTTGAACTCTTCGATAACCTTCTCAGACTCGACGATATACATACCGCAAGAGATATCAGTATTCGTCCAAGTAAACATCGTGCCTTGAGAGTATGCGCCTACACCATCCTTGTGATTCATGGGATTCAAGCTCCAACGGCCATTTGCGTAACGGCTATCACCGAAGCTCACCTTACCGCCACCCATCATGCGTACATCCCAGGGCACCGTCTCGGTGGTATCCTTCACGATAGAGAGTTGACTGTTGGCATCGGGACGAGATGAGAGGTAACCCTCTGCACCTACATTGAGGAGATAATATGCGGGAGCACCATTCTTGAGCTCGCCACAGTCAACAAACTGCCAACGCTGAGCCGTATTGTTGATATTCCAGTAACCCCAGAACACGAAATTGTTCTTAGCAAATACAGCCATCTCAGCGCCCCACTTCTGATAGAAGGGAACAGACAAGATGATGAAGTATTCTTGACCAGGTACAGGGTAATTGTATTGCAACTGTGCAGATACATCTTGCAAATCGGCAATAACCTTAGCAATCACCTCGTCAGTGCCACCAAAATAAAGTACGTCTTCAGCAGCATCGAGTGCCTGGAAGTACTTGCTAGCATCGCGTACCTGACCTACGCCATCACCCTCTACAACATTTAGGGCAAGAGCCTTATCGTAAGCTGTCTGGAGCTCGTTAATCTTAGAGATGCTAGCATTAACAGTCACAGTAGTAACGCCCTCAGCATTGTCAAATGAGAACTTCAGCGCATCTACCATAACGCCATCGAGCATAACGCCAACAGTAGCGCCACTTGCATTCATTTGAGCGATGGGAAGCTCATTGCCAAATACGTCAGTGATAACGAGGCCTTCGAACGAACACTCCTTATCTGCTGTAAGGGTGATAAAATTGGCACCCTGATATAATGCCAGCACATCTGACTGGAAGCGACCATCAGACAAGCTCTTAACCGCGCAAGGAAGTTCCACCAACTCACGTAACCACCATGAAGACCAGTCATTGGGGCCTGAGGGGTAGATTACTGTAGCAGCTGTGGTTCCATTACCGCTATTGTGGCTACCAAGGTGAATCATGCCACCACGAACGATAGCAAACTGACCGTATCCTTGCGACTGGAGTTCGAAGGTATCCTTGCGTTCAGCATTCAAGTTGAAAGAAAGAGCCACTCTGTTGCCTTCTTCATCAAACATATCACCAAGGTAAAGACCTGTTGCAGCATGCTTGATTGCGTAGTAATTCTTGCCTTCAACATTCTCAATAGGTTCGAAGATGAATTCCTGCATCTCATTCTCAGGACTTACAGTCTCCCACCATAACCAATTAGGTTTAGCTTCATTCGCTGTATGAATAGTCCATCCCTTAACAAGACCCTGCTTCACGACAAAGTCATTGCGACTGGTCACCACACGATACTTCTTTTCGGGGTCAGGCATGACAAGACCGCTCTCTACGACCATATCATACTGTTCCTTGAGCGCCTCATAGGCAGCCTCGAGTTCGCCCTGCGATGCATTGTTAGCAATAGCAGCCTCTGATCGTTCTAATGCCTCGTTATAAGCAGAAAGATCTACATTATAGAATCCAGGAGAAGCGCCTTGATAGGGGTTGAGCTTGATAGCCTCATTGACGAGCTCCAACAGCTTATCCATAATGTCTGTCACATGAATAATCTCAAGTTCTGAGGGGAGCTGTCCAGGCCAGCCCTCACGTGAGATAAACTTGAAGCTGAAAGCGCTATATTCACCCTCAGGAAGCTCAACCTCGAGATAGTGCCACTCCTTGGGACCATTCTGCCATGCCGAGTGGAAGTAGGTAACGGTATTACCATCGAGCAAACCTCCGAGACCATCACCGTCAATCTTATTGGGGTTAAGTGCATTATGGTCAGCATTTGAGCTAATCATACTAGTGGAAATCTCTATGGGATCACCGTTAACATCGAACATTTCGAAACCTGACGCTGCAAAGTAGGGATATCCATTCTGGAAATAGTTATCGCCCATACCCTTGACTATGAATCGGATTCTCGACAAGGCATATTCGAAAGAGTAGAGCGGAGATCGATACTCTACCAAACCATCCTTATTCAGTTCGCAGCCTTCAATCAGATACTTACCTGCTACAGGTGTAGTGCTCTTATGAATGAGAATGGGGAACTCAGCAAAAGAAATGGGATTAGCCAGCACATTATCAATCTGCGCAAAGTATTCCTCACATGACTGCTTGGCAGAAGTTGCCGATGTGACACGCTCTTCCACTTCGCTTAGAATCATGTTCACCTCATCTAGATATACGGCAATCATCTCCTTGTCAGCCTCGGTATATTCACCCGTCTGCTCGCCCACAGGAAGAGTGTCAAGTATCTCTGTATATTTCTCAAGCAAGATATAACAGCTATCTAACTCAAGCAATGCCTCAGCCTCTCTAAGAGCAGCCTTTACATCTTCTATCTCGGGACGAACAAGCTTAAACTCCCCATAAGCCGCTTCACATTGAGCAATGAGTTCGTTCAAGAACTCGAGAGCCTCTACGGTAGTCTCCTCCTCACTCCAAGTCTTGGCCGCAGTCACCTTAGCCGCAGCTATAGCCTCAAAGAAAGAACGGTAGTCGGCTGCTGAATTGCGAGCCAGACGCATACCCCACCAGAGCTCCTCATCTGTATTGTAAGCCTCAGCAGCCACAGTGAGCGCCTTGGCAGCCTCTATCTTCTCATTGAGGTATGCCAATGTATCAATATTCATAGGGAGAGCTGCGCAGGTGTCAGCAATAGCTATAGAACGCTGCATATCAATCTGCGCCATCGCATCTAGAGCAGCATCAAATGCCATATCCTCACCGAAATAGTAGAGCGTAGCATTGTCGATGCACACAAAGCTTGCATTGGTAGCTACACACTTCACACCAACCTTCAAGGTACCATCGGTGACGCGAACAGCTACATTAAACTTTGCTGTGTGTCCCCAACTCTCGCCAACACCTTCCGCACGGTTGGTACCTACAGGCACCTCACTCTCATTAGCAAAGAGGGTAACACCCTCAATCATCTCTCTATTGGGTTCCCAAGCATCGTTAGTAGCCAACATATAGGCTCCGAACACGTACACACCGTTGGGCAATCCTGTCTTGGTTTGCGACACCTCATTGTCAGTCAAACCACTGCCAGCGCCTTTCCAGTTCTCCAGACAGAGATTGTTAAATCCATAATACCCAGGTGCCTTGACGTCACCTTTTACATTTTGAGACCAGTTGTGCTGGTCAGCAACAATGTCCCATCCATTGGGGCCATGCTCAAAATCAGCATTCCACAGCAGATTGGTCACATTAGAAGGCGTTTGCGCCATACCTGCCAAAGAGATGGCAGAGGCTACGCCCACACATAACATACGTAAATGCTTTCTCATGTTACTTCTCTTTTTAATTATTGATATCTAAATATTTAATTATTTCCCATCATAACTATCAGGTACTTTGTCCTATTGACTGTACAAAGAAAAGGGAAAAAAGGGAAAAAAGAAAACTTATAGTTCTAAAAATTACAGTAACACACAAAAAACTTTTTTCTGCAAATGTCAACATTACCAAACGATTTAACAGAAAAGTAAAAAAAGATAGAATAATTATTCTACCCTGAAATAAAGTTTCATCACCACACATGAGCCTAAGAGAGAGTCTCTATGGCTTCACCACTACAGTGTAGAACTCCACGGGTAGGAAGTAACGCTGAGCTAGCTGTTGCAAACAAGCGGCATCGGTGCTTCGTATAGCCTCTACAGTATGCTCTATATGTGTCTGAGGAAGTCCTAGATGCTCCATAAAGATGTAGGCATCGGTGAGCGAGAAGGCGCCCTCGTAGTTGCGGCATATCTCGCCAGTCATATAATTGCGCACCATACGGGGCTCGGCATCAGAGACAGGTTCGTGCTGCAAGCGCAACATCTCACGATGTACTTCAGCGATGACCTCATCTGCCTTGTCTGCAAAAGCTTCACAGCCTATAAGGAAGAGCACCTGTGAGGTATTGGTGACGAGATCTGAACTGATATGATAGGTATACCCCTTATCTTCACGCACATTCTTCATGAGACGACTACCAAAGTATCCACCCAACACCGTGGTGAGTACACGCATAGAGAGGTAGTCAGGGTCGTTCACATCCATCATCAGAGCACCCATACGTATGCTGCTCTGCAGAGCATCGGGACGTGCGATATACAAAGTCTTGCGCACTGCAGGCTGCAAGCTATAGCTCACCTCGTCTGCAGGAGTGGCAGCTCCCCAAGGAGTAGCGCCAAAGAGCTGTTCCACACGTTGGAACACATCATCATCGATACTTCCCGAGAGGTATATGGAACAATTGCGCGAACCATAATGCCGGGCAAAAAACGCATGCAGATGCGAGGTTTTCAATGCATCATAATCTTCGGGGTCTGCCGACATACCACAAGGATGAGCATCGCCATAGATACTGCGGCGCAGAGCACGCTGGGCACAGACATCTCCCTTTCGCATATTGACAAGGAGTTGCGCCTTATTGTTGTCACGTATAGTAAGAAACTGCTCTTCATCATAGGCTGGTTCTGAGAGCATACCATGAACCAATTCGAGGGTGTGAGCAAAGAATTTCTTAAGCGTATAAAGGGTAACAAAACTGCGATTCATACCCACGCTCAATTCGAGCCAAGCCCCATAGTAGTCGAGTCGCTCGGCAAAGTCTGCAGAGCTATAACCTCGACATCCCTCACGCAGCATACGACAGGTAAAAAGCGCTTGCAGCTTCCGCGCTTGATGCCACTGCCCCACCGAGAACACGAAATCGATACGCAACACCTCCTCATGCCCGGCAGAGGCTATCGTATGCAGCAATACCCCATTGGGAAGGATGTGACGTTCAGGCTTGCGAAAAGCAAAGTCCTGCGACTGTATAGATGGCGGGATGGTGCGGTTCATCTTAGTGTGCAGGTAAGAATTCATAATTCAACTTTGAATATTAGAATCCAAACGACTCATCCAACTGCTGTTCCTCCTGGAAGTTGGTTACGATAGACTGCTGCGCGCAGGGATTAAAGTCTTCGGGAATATTAAAGCGCTCGTCTTGTGAGTATCCCAGCGACTCATCTGCATATACCTTCTGCATATAGAGAGCCCACACGGGGAGCGCCATAGAGGCACCTTGACCATCGCTCATGCTGGTAAAGTGGATATCACGGTCGTCACCACCTACCCAACAGCCACTCACGAGTGAGGGCGTATAGCCCATAAACCATCCGTCGGCATTATCGTTGGTAGTACCGGTCTTACCTGCAATCTCAGCTTTGAAACCGTAACGGAAACGCAAGCGGCGACCCGTTCCCTCATCGATGACAGCCTTCATCATATCAATCATCTTATAGGAACTCTCCTTGCTGATTACTTCATAGGTCTTGGGAGAGAAGGTAGCCACGATATTGCCCTCATTATCCTCAATACGAGTCACGAAGAGAGGCTCGGTACGTATACCATTGTTGGGGAATGCGGTGTATGCACCCACCATCTCGCCCACAGAGATATCGCATGGTCCCAAGCAAAGCGAAGGTGTAGGCTGTATCTCCAGGTTGCGTACACCGAAGCGGTGTATCAGGCTCTTGAAGGCATAGGGGTTGAGCTTACCCATGAGGTATGCCGAAATCCAGTTGTTTGACTGCGACAAGCCCCAGCGCAAGGTCACAATCTTGCCATAATCCTCCTTGCTACCTGTATTGCGCGGTATCCATATCTGTCCGTCTTCGGTGAGGATGGTCTGCTCTACGTTACGTGTCTGGTCACAGGGTGAGAAGCCATTCTCCATCGCCAAGGTATAGAGGTAGGGCTTGATGGTAGAGCCCACTTGACGGCGACCTACCATAGCCATGTCGTACTGGAAATGAGTATAGTCGGGACCTCCTACATAGGCTTTAACATGGCCTGTAACGGGATCCATTGACATAAATCCAGTGCGGAGGAAATGTTTGTAATAGCGTATCGAGTCCATAGGCGAGAGCGTGGTGTCTCGGTTGCCACTGTAGGTAAACACATTCATCTCACGCTTCACATCGAAGGCCTTGCGTATCTCAGCGTCAGAGTATCCCTCCTTTTTCATGCCTCGATAGCGATCGGTCTGCTTCATGGCACGCACGAGCAGAACTTCAATTTCAGCAGGCTTCAAATTGTCGTAGGGGGCATTGCGATGTCCTTTCTTGCTTTTAAAGAAGCGTGGCTGCAAGTAACCCTTGATGTGCTCGTCGACAGCCTCTTCGGCATACTTCTGCATGCGTGAGTCAATGGTTACATGTATCTTCAGACCATCGGTGTAGAGGTTATAGTAGCTTCCGTCTTTCTTCTTGTTCTTGTAGCACCAGCCGTAGAGAGGGTTGTTGGCCCAGTCGAGTGAATCCTCATAATACTTCTGCATCTGCCATCCACGATAGTCCTTCTTTACGGGTTCCTTGGCTGTCATCACTCCACGTAGGTACTCGCGGAAATAGGGGGCCGGGCCCAACTTATGGTCTACACGACGATACTTGAGCACGAGTGGGGTCTCTTGCAACGAGTCTTTCTCTATAGACGTAAGACAGTCGTTCTTATGCATCTGTGAGAGCACAACGTTGCGTCGTTCGCGTGTGAGCTCATTGCGTCGTACAGGATTGTAGAGCGATGAGTTCTTACACATACCCACCAAGGTAGCAGCCTCCTCAACGGTAAGGTCCTTGGGTTCCTTGGAGAAATAGGTGTTGGCAGCTGTTTTGATGCCGATGGCATTGTTGCCGAAGTCATACTTGTTGAGATACATCGTCAGTATCTCCTCCTTGGTGTAATATTTCTCCAGTTTGACTGCAATGACCCACTCGATGGGTTTCTGGAAGAGTCGCTCTATCTTGTTGCCAGCTACCTCGGTGTAGAGCTGCTTGGCCAGCTGCTGTGTCAGTGTACTGCCACCTCCCGAACTGCTCTGACGCAATATTCCAGTCTTTACGATAGCACGCATGAGTGCTCTGAAGTCTATGCCCGAGTGCTCGGTGAAGCGTACATCCTCGGTGCTGATCAAGGCTTCGATGAGCGCAGGAGAGAGGTCCTTGTAGTCGGTCCACACGCGGTTCTCACGACTATACGAATAGGTGCTCAGCAGTTTGCCGTCTGATGAAATGATCTGTGTGGCAAACTTGTAGTTGGGATTTTCTAATTCTTCAACAGGAGGGACAAATCCTATCCATCCTTTGTTAATAGATAGAAATACCAAAAAGATGGCGATCAGTCCTACCGCCAACATACCCCATAGGGCATATATGAGTTTCTTTACCATAGCTTGTCGTTGTTTCAATCAGCAAAGATAAGACAAATAATTCGATAGTTGTGTAATAAACGGTTAAAAGTGTGGGTCTATCACTCACGTATCACCTTTACTTCTCCGTGTGCTCCCAGTTTGATGATGCTTGATGGGGTGGCTCCAGCTGGCTCATCCTGTCGTATGCCCACGATATAGTCCACTGCCTGCTTGATCTCGTCACTGATCTCTGCAAAGCATCGTGGCGAGGGTTGGCCGCTGATGTTGGCCGATGTGGATACGATGGCTTTGCGAAAACGGAAACACAACTGTTTGCTAAACTCTTCTCGAGTAACGCGTATGCCCACACTGCCATCTTCGCCCACAAGGTTGGAGGCCAGGTTGCGTGCTCCGTCATAGATGATGGTGAGAGGTTTGGTGGACAGCTCGATGAGGTCCCACGCCACGGGCGAAACTTCGCGAACGTAGAAGTCGACCTTTACGTCGCTATCCACGAGTACCAGCATAGCCTTGCTGTCAACACGTTTCTTGATCTCATACACGCGGCGTACAGCCTCCTCGTTTGTCGCATCACACCCGATGCCCCATACCGTATCGGTGGGGTAGAGTATCACTCCTCCGCGATAGAGCACATCGCAGGCTTGTTTGATCTCTTCTCTATATTGTTCGTTCATATCAATCTGAGGTTACAAAATGCAAAAGTAATACTTTTTTTTCTGATTATCGAACTATATAGGATATATGCTTTCATACTTAGAATTCCACGAGCAGTCGTGCATTGAGGCGCAGGCCTGTGAGGTGGTTGGGTACTGCATAGCGGTGGTTTTCGGTGTCGGTAATCCAGTAGTAGGAGTTCACATTCTTGATGCCCAAGAGATTGAATGCATCAAGCCCCAGCCATATGTTGCGGAAGTGCCGCTGCCATCCATACTGTATGTTACGTTCCTCATTGTTTACCAGGCGATAGCTCATGCCGATGTCGACACGGCGGTAAGCCGGAGCACGGAAGATCAGTCTCTCTCGACCCGAATGAGGGGGACCGAAAGGCAGGCCGTTGGCATATACGGCACGAAGGTTCATCTGCCAGCGGTCCGACCCGGGGAAATAGTCGGTAAGGCAGAATGAGAGGTTGAATCGCTGGTCTGTGGGTCGCGGATACCATTTGCCGTCAATCTTCTCCTCGGTGCGCATGATGGATGCCGTGAGCCACGAGTCGGTGCCAGGGATGAATTCTCCGAAGAGCTTCATGTCAAGTCCTGCAGCATAGCCCGAAGCGCAGTTCTCGCCATAGTAGGTGAGTCGCACGTTATTTACATTATAAGGTATGAGGTTCGAAAGGGCCTTGTAGTATACCTCAGAGGTGAACTTGAACGGTCGGTCCCATATGCGGAACTGGTAGTCCATAGCACCCACCACTTGAATGGAGCGTTGCGACTTGATGTTGCTGTTCAGTCTCACATACGACGAGCCACCTGCCTGTATGGTGTCGCGGAACTCCTTGTAGAAAGGGCTCTGGTAGTATACTCCCGTGGCAAGTCGGAAGGTAAACTGCTCGTTGGCTTCAGGGACAAACCCTACGGACAGGCGAGGCGAGAGTAGGGGTTCTCTGTTCCATGACCAGTAGGAGAGTCGCACGCCCCCATTGAGTACAAAGAGTCCGAAGTCGGCATGCAATCGCCAGGTGTCTTGCACGAAGGCCGATAGGCGATGGTTGCGCACCTCGTTTCGTGACCGTAGGTTATAGATGAGTTCTATCCGTTCTCCCGTGTGAGGCAATGAGTAACCGGCCGAGTCGCGCATCTCCCATTCATTGATGTTGTCGGAGATATGTTCCAGTTTATACTCCGTCCCCCATTGCAATTCATGCTGCCCGAGGGTGTGCTTCCCGCTCAGCCCTCCCGACACGACCGAAGCGGTGAGATAGTTGCGAGCATGCTCCATGTAGGTACCTACACCCATGGTCTTCTCCTCGTCCACATCGTTGAGCCAATATTGACTGACAATGTCAAAGGTCTCCTCCTCATCGGTGCGGTAGGCCGAGAGATTGAGCGTCAGCTCATGGTTTACACTGGGTGTATGCGTGAGGTTGAGTGCTCCGAACCATGTGCGGAACATGTCTCTTTCTTGGCCTCCGAAGTATACCTTAAACTCCTTGACATCTTCCAGTGTACCGAACGAGGTGTTGCGGTCCGAGGGGGTGAAGCGATATTTGTTCTGGGATATGTTGCCTATGAACCCGGCTTCCCATTGCGAAGACAGTTTGTAGGTGAGGTAGGTCTGATAATCCACAAAAGAGGGGTCATACTCACCTTGTGTGTCGAGTGTCCCGAGCAGGTACTGGTTCGTTTTATAACGCAAGCTGTGCGTCATGCTCCACTTGTCTTCTTTGCCGATACCGACGTAGGCATTTGCACCGAGCAGACTTGCCGACAGGGTGCTCTCAAATTCTGTGGGACGGCGGTAGGTGATGTCGAGCACGCTACTCATCTTGTCTCCGTACCGTGCTTCGAAGCCTCCTGACGAGAAGCCGATATTCTCCACCATGTCCGGATTGACGAAGCTGAGTCCCTCTTGCTGTCCTGCACGGATGAGAAGCGGGCGATACACCTCTATGCCATTGACATATACGGAGTTCTCATCGTAGTTACCACCGCGCACATTGTAGGTCGATGACAGCTCGTTTGTGTTGCTCACACCTGCTTGTGTGGCGATAAACGACTCGACCGAACCTCCCGACGCATCAGGCATCAGGCGCGACTTCTTTTGCGTCAGGTGTTGCATGGATCCTGTTTGCCTGCGTGTCTCGCGTATGGTCACCCCCTGCAGTGCCGTGTTGGCATGGGGCAGCATGATGTCCAGCGTGATTGTCCCCGTGGGCTTATATAGTATGCGTCGGCGAGTCTGATAGCCAATCATCGAGAAGCTGATCTCTACCGTGTCAGCCGAAGCCACATGGATGCTGTACTCACCTTTAAGATTACTTGTCGTGCCCTTCATCTGTCGTGCAACCCAGATGTTGGCAATCTCTACGGGGCTACCCGTCTCATCGGTGATGCGTCCCTTGAGGGTAGCACCCCCTGTCGGTATGCTCTCTTGGGCTTGGAGGATACCGAATGTGAGTAATGTGAGGATGATGAGTAGGACAGCCTTTTTCATACGTATACTATACAAGAACGGAGATTCTTGCAAAAATGTATATGGCGACCATACTTTTATTCAAAATCTCTCCAATCGTATGACCCTTATTCCGGGACAATGCTTTCGGGTCTTAAGGTATTCATAAAGCGGACGCTCATCCATCACCACCTTGCCGTGCGTCATGGAGGCATGCATCAGGTGCAGCGTCTCGCCCTTCCAGACGGCAAATCCGAGGTGGGTCACATCCAGCCCCTCGATGGTGGTCACCAAGGCCAGTACGTCCCCATCGCGTATGGGGAGTTCAGCTTGGGTGAGGTTCAGGTGCTCCTTATTGATGTAGCTGATGGGGTAGCTTGCATACCTCTGTTCGATTGCTCTTATCGAATCCACCGCCCAGGCATTCGCCTTCAGATAGGGATAGCTCTGGGGATGTTCGCTCATGAACGACAGCTCCAGTGTGTCGGCGACCCATAGGTGGTTGTCGTCCTCAGGTGTCAGCTCCCGCCATATGCCGCGCCTTGTGTTCTCGGCCACCCAGTCGGTGAAGTAGTGCAAGCGCGACAGGTAGCCATCCACGACACCCCCTCTGTATCGCATCCGCCTGACCTGCTCTGCGAAGTCCGGTTCATCACCTTGCATGGCAAGCCAGCGCGCCACGGACAGTTCCACAAAGGTCGTGCAGTCCACACTATCCTCGTTGATGATGAGTCGTTCTGCTCCATCGGTCTCCAATGTACCTGCCACATAGGGTACTCCAAGATACGATTTTGCTACATCGAGAATCCCCTCAGATGGCATGCCGAACAGGCATAGCGACAATAGAATCTTAATCATGTTGATGATTTCTGAATTATGATTTCTGATTTCTGATTTCCATCCGGAAGGCTAATTTTTAATTCTCAATTTAGATATTTCAGATTATCGTAGCTGGGCTTCAGTTCGCCCTGTTCAATCTTGTGGACGATCTCTACCACGAGGTCATTCATCGGGGTGGGGAACCCGACCTTTCTTCCATAGGCCGACACCGCTCCATTGATGGCATCCACTTCAGTGAGTTTTCCCTTCTCTATATCCTGCAGCATGCTGGCCTTCAGCTTGGCATGCTTGCGTATGGCGATGGGTATGATGAAAAACGAAAAAGCCTTTTTTATGGGGGAGCTATAGTCAAGCAGCTTCACGATGTCCTTACCTTGCACGGGTTCGATGCGTATGCCTCCCTTTCGGCATACGTCGATGCACTCCTTGATGAGTGCCTGCACCACACGGCGCGACTTGCGCGGGCCTGCAGCCTCTCCGAAGGTACATCCCAGCACTGCGCTCATACCCGAGAAGGCAGCATTGATGAGCAGCTTGCTCCATCGTGTGCCGAGGAAGTTCTCCTCCACCTCCACCGCTCCCATCAGCTCAAGCAGCTCCTTCACCTTGTCGAAGTGCTTGTTGCGGTGGGGAGTAATGGCCCCGAGCGAGAACGACAAAGCATCAGGCTCGCTTGTCAGCTCACATACGCCAGGGCCCTGCAGCGTGGCACCCCATGCCACAGTACATCCCAGCACACGCTCACCGCCAAGGATCTCGGCAATCTGCATCTCGGGCAGTCCATTCTGGAAAGTCACGAGCACACCATCATCGGCAAGGTAATCCTTAAGCATCGTCACCACCTCGGCATTGTGCTGCTGCTTCGTCATGAGGAAGACAATGTCATACTTCCCGCTCATCTCCTCGGGTGTGTATGCCATCACGGGTTGTGTGAGTTGCACCGTACCCGTCACCCGTGCCCCATGTGATTGTAAGGCTGCGACATGAGCCTTGTTGCGGTTTATAAGCTCAATCTCCACACCAGCTCTGCTGATGTATGCTCCGAGAATGGTGCCCAATGAGCCGGCACCATAGATGGCTACACGTATAGTTTGGTTCTCTCGATTGTCTTTCATCGACTCTTTTTGAATATTTTTTTTCATTGTGTTAAGGTTTTTTTATCACCTAAGGTATAGCCAATTGGGGGACTCTATATGTTGTGGACCTTCCGTTGGTTCTTGGGTGGTTGATTATCTCTTTTTTTTCTCTTTTTTTACGGGGTCCAATTCTACTATGCGTGCAGTGCTTCGGGGAGACGTTTCTTATAGTAGCCAGTCTTATTGGCGGGCACATAGATGGTCTTGAGTGCAGTGCATTTCATAAACGCCGAAGCGTTGATCTTCTTCACTCCCGCAGGCAGTATTATCGTCTCCAACGAAGCGAGATAAGCAAAAGACTCGTCGCCAATATACTCCAACCCTTGTGGTATCGTGATACTGGTTAGAGTCATCGTTCTCTTTGATGATGGTCCATTCTTTGTTCCCGAATCAGACATGATGTGTATTCGTTTTGTAGTTTTTGAGAACTCAGAGTTCACTTCTCCTTGTTCTCTGCTCGTCGTATTCTCATTGCAAAAGTAGCAAAACTTTATCTAATATAGCCACATCAAGTAAAAAAAACATTGCTATCTCTCTTGCGTGTCGAGTTCCCCGTAGGGGTATCCCTCGTGGATGCCCAAAAGAAAACCTGTCCTTATGTTCTTCTGTCTAAAAAAAAATAGGAGATAATATAGCAGTTTACCCAGAGGTCTCTGTCATCCCGAGCAACGCTAACCTTTAGGTCGACGCCCGAAGGGGCTGAAGTCAAGAATCCCGCGCTGGGACTTGGCAAGAGACATTTGCGAGATTCTTCGCTTCGCTCTGAATGACACAAGACGTTTTAGACAACATCTATATTATTGCCAAAATATATTAAGCAACGACTATGATTCTGTAGGAACAGACGTAATTAGAATTAGCGATTATCTATTCCTTGTTGACCATACGGACAGCGAGGAGTTACGAAACATACTTGAAGTTGAAAAAATCCCGATGGTCAAGGTTATGGAATAAGAAAAAGTATACCTTTGCAAACGTCACAGAAGAGGATATTTATGAAATCGTCACCAACATCGCAAAGTCGTATAGCTATAATGAGGGAAGTATTCGCGTTAGGCTGCAAGAACTTGGGTTTGAGCCAACAGCTTTGTCTAAATTTGACTTTAATGCTGCAATCGTTGGAGGAAATAGAGACAATGGTGTGGGCACTGAGAGAGGCCGAAGACAGAGGGATGCGACTCAGTCGAACACAGGTAGTTCGGATGGCGGAATACATAAAGGAGGTATACTTGGAGGAGATGGCGGGAAAAACCGCTACCGATTAGCAGACAACCAAGACGAGATTGAGCGGGCTGCAGAGCGTAGGAATCGTACTGCAGAAATAATTGATGAGGGTCCTTTCTCGGATGAGGAGAGGGAGCAGGCTATTATCGGGGAGTCGGCTAAGTTGGGTGTTAAGGTGCGCGTGGCGCATAGCACGGACGAGCTCGACGCTGATGCACAAAAGGATATTGCCAAGGGTAAGCCCGTGAAGGGATACTATGACACCCGTACGGGTGAGGTGGTCATCTATGCTCCTCATGCTACGAGCGTGAACGATGTAAAGCGCACTATCCTCCATGAGATCGTGGGACACAAGGGTCTGCGCAAGCTCTTGGGTGAGGAGAACTTCAACAAGATGATGGTACAGATGTATCGGATGTTGCCGGAGAAGGTGCGGCTCCTATTCGGTGTAGACGTAGTTGAAACGGCCGCCTGGCGCAACATCGCCATTGACATAGAAATCCATCAGGTTGCCTTCGTCCTGCATGTTGTCGCTCCACTTGAACTCAAAGTCGAGCGCTGCTCCATCGACACCCAGCAGGGCGCGAGGTATGCGCAGCATCATGCGAGGACCATCGACACACAGCTGTGCTTCACCGCAATCGTGCCATATCCATTTGTTCTGATGACTGCGCTGCACGGCGGCCTTGCTCCCCTTGGGCGAACGGTAGTTGACGATGAAGTCGTAGCCTTGCCAACCTGTCTGCTTGTCGCGGTCGATATCGAGAAGTAGGCGCATCCATGCGGTGTCTGTCTGTGGGGTGAGGGCCTCGGCAGTCTCTACGTAGAAGTAGAGGTAGCGGTCGTCGCGTGCTACTCGGGATGCGATGATGTCGTTGCGTCCTGTGGTGTTGGTGTAGTGATACTGACACGAGCCCTTGGCATCGCGATGGCGGGTGTTGCCACGATAGCTTGAGTACCGGGGACGCACGTTGTCCCATGCCTCCCACTGGCCCATCTTGATGGTTGCGGGGGCTGAGGGCTTCTCTATGGGTTCTGTCCCCTTGAACTTGCGCACACGGTCGACCAACTGCAGGTAGTATACGTCGCCAAAGTCGCCCCACGTCTTCACGGGTTCGATGTCGCGACTGTGGTCGGAGTCGAACTGGTCGACAAAGGAGAAGGGTTCGCCTGTCCAGGGTGAGTCTTCGGGGCTGTACTTACCTGCAATCCACTCGTTCCAGCCAGTGATGAATACGGCTTGGGGATTGAGCTCGTAGGCGCGATCCCACTGTTCGGCAAAGTTCCATCCATAGAGGTAGCCGTCGCGACGGGGGTCGAACCCCTTGGTGTGGGAGTAGCTGCGGGTGTGGGCACCGGGCTTGTTGAAGGCGCTGCAGTGTCCGTTGGTCTCGGGGCAAGCATTCTGAGCGATGCCCACGGTGACTAGTTCGTATGTGCCATCGGGCCGCGACACATAGCCGTGCTGTGGATAGTTTTCGAGCCAGCCCCACTGATTGGGGTAGTTGGGGTTGGGACCGTCTACGTAGTCGGGTTGTCCGGGGCGAAAGGTGAAGAATTCTCGGATGGCACGGTCCTGCTCGCTATCGGTGAGGTTGTTGGGGTAGGCCATGATGACGGGCTTGCCCTCCCAGTAGAGCCACAGGTCTTTGTAGAGCCCCTTGCTATAGAGGCGTTCGTAGAGGTGGCGCAGCGATGTGAGCGAGTTCTTGTCGGGGGAGAAGGGTAGCAGGAATGCGATCTTTGGTACTCGCACGCCATCTCTAAGGGCTTGATCCCAAGCAGCGAGCAGCGTGTCGGTGCTGGCATCCCAGGTGGCGGTTGCATTGGTGCAGTCGAAAAAAACGCCGTCTACCTTGGCATCGGCCAGCAGCTCGGCATGCTTGCGCGACACCCAGGCATCGGTGGTGCGATAGTAGCCGAAGAGGGGTTCGCCCCAATAGTAGTTGCCGCAGGTGTTGCTTGTCCATGCTGGATGGTGGGCATCGTATCGGGCTTCGGGGAATCGGCGCAAGATCTCGGAGTTGTCCTTGACCTGCGTGCCCTCAGCTTCGTGACGCTGGTGCCACGTCCAGTAGAACATAAACACCTGCTTGTCCTGATTTGCTCCTTCGTAGCGGCCTACCTTACGCCCTAAGGCATCGGTTGCGGCCCATTGATCGCTGCTGACTGCCTCTTGTGCCGTGACACTCAGGAGGCAGGAGGTAAGGCAAGCGGCTAATATGGTTTTCTTATACATTGTGGTTATTTTCGGCGGTTCGTAACAATGGGGTTGGGATTGGCCACGGGGACGATGCCCAGCTCGGCCGTAGACACATACTGCATGCCATCGTGGGTGGAGAGCGCTACGAAGCGGAAGTAGCGGCCTGTCTTCGGCGACGGGAGCTCGATCTCCTGCACATTGGTCGAACTCTCGAGATGTCCTTGGCAGACTGGCTTGCCCCAATCGTCCAAGTTGTCGCTTACGTAGAACTCATAGCGTGCGACGCGACCATTGGTCATGTCTTGACGTCCCTGATAGAGGAACCGGCCCACGTGGTGGCTCGTCCCCATATCCACTACCACTTCGTGAGGGCACTTGGGGGTGGTGGGCGAGTACTGTGTGTGCCAAATGCTGCCGGGGTTCTCATCGATGGTGTTCTTGGCTCCCTCGCCACCTGCGCTCTGCTGGCTGCTGTAGCTTACCACGCGCCATGCCTTCTTGCTGAGGTAGGCGCCCACGTTCTCTTCGCTCATCGGGCTGGGTTGGCGGTTGGGGGAGGTGGTGTAGGCTCTTACCGAGCCTCCCTCGACCAAGTTGAACGGGGCTGTATACACCTGCTCGTTGCCGCCATCGATGCTGTAATGGATGGTGGCATCGGGTGTGGTGCAACTGATGGTGACCACGCCCTTCTCGGCAAGGATCGACGCGGGCGAACATATGGGCGAGGTCACGCGTGCGCGCTCGGCCAGCTGACGATCTGATTGATGCTGGGTGATGGGCATGAGCAGGAGGTTGAGATGAGCCTTGGCAGAGGGTACGCGGTATTTCTCAATCACGTCAGGTCCGCAACTGCCATTGCCTAATGCACGGTTATAGGCATCGAGGTTGAGGATGGTGTGGTCACAGAAGACCACTTCGTGGGGGTGCTTCTTGCGATTGCCTCCATCGATGTAGTTGTCCTCGGGGCGCCAGTGTCCGGCACTGGCGGCAATATGCTCGGGCGCAACTACCATCAAGCCTGTCCCCGTCTCGTCGGTAATGGTTATCCAGCGTACCTCCTCTTTGTTGCCATGTTCCTGAGGGAGCACATAGTTGGTCCACTCGTCGCTCACACGACTGTGATGCAGCCCTACAAAGGCCGACTCCTTGCGGTCGGCATAGCTGTCGTGAGGTCCGCGGCCGAGCCATGTCATATGCTCATACTCCTTAGGCAGCTCGGCACGCAATCCCAGACGGGGCAGCTCACTTCCTTTGGGAAGGGGGTCAATCGTGGCGTTTACAATGAGGGCGCCATCGGCCATCACGTTGATGGTTTGGCGCACGATGAAACGATTGTTTCCGCTCGTGGCATACGAGTTGACTGCCACCACCGTGGCGCTCTGCTTGTCGTCAGCTACCGTTACCTCCAACTTGTCTGGAGTGAGGTGGAGTTTACGGATACCCATGCGGTCGTAGGTGCTTGTGCGGCCGCGCTCATTGTCGGTAGGTAAACGGAAAGCCTGCAACGCAAGCGGTGCTGCCAGCAGATTCTTGCCATTTACGGTGTAGGACGACAATAATCCGTCAACAAACGCCACGCTGAAGTTGTCACCTGCAATGGTCACAGCATTGCTCTTCTCGATAACTTGCAATGTGGTTCCCTTGTCCGCCTCGTAAGGCTTGCGGTCAGTAGCTGCACGCAACAACATTTGCTCAGAAGCGACCTCAAACCCTGCTTTCGCCCACTCGGTATCCTCCTTCTGGGTGGCGATGAAGCGAATATGATACTCAGCCTCTGGATGTTGGGGGGCCTCTACCAATGCCTTTGCTTCAGCGAGAGTGACATCACGTGTCTGCCCTATGCCTAGCACCACATCTTCGATTTCGCCACGACCAATTTCCATACCATCTTCGAGCAGCACATAGCTCACACTAAGGTCATCGAGCACGCGCTGCTGCAGCTTGCTCTTAAGCGTAAACACACCGTTCACGCTGTCCTTCATGACAAAATCTATCGGCTGATATATCTTCTTCATCTCGTAGCTCTTGGCTGTTGGCGAATTGTCGGCCAACACCACACCGTTGCAGCAGAAGTTGTTGTCGCTCGGCCGATCACCGAAGTCGCCCCCATAGGCCCAATACTCGCCGTTCTTGATGTCAAGGATGGAGACCACATCGCCCTCTCCCTTACGCCCCAATGCTTCGAACCTTAAGGGAGCAGCGGTAGCACTCATCTTCAAGCCCTGATCCTTCCAGTCCCACACAAACTCGCCTGCCATAGCCGGATAGTTCTCGTAGATGTCATAAAACTCGCGTTGGTTGCCCATGGAGTTGCCCATCGCATGGGTATTCTCGCACTGCACATGGGGGCGTATGCCCTGCTTGCCTTGCTTATACTCTTCAAGGCGTGTGCGGGCAATATTGGCCATCAGTCCCAAGGGACCATACATGGTGCTCGTCACAGAGCTCCAGTTGCTGTTGCCCTCATAGTGTGTGAGGCGGGTGGAATCAACCTTCATCACGGTATCCATCACATACTTGAAATTCTCACCATTACCGCTCTCGTTACCGGCACTCCACATAATGATACTGGGATGATTGCGTAAGGTAAGTACCTGACGTACCGAACGCTCTATCATAGCGGGACGGAACTCCTTATTATGCGACAGCGTCAAGTTGGCATGACACTCCACATTGGCCTCGGCCAATACGTAAAGTCCCAAGCGGTCGGCAAGGTCATATACATAGGGATTGTTGGGGTAATGTGAGGTACGTACGGCATTCACGTTCAATCGTTTCATCTGCAACAGATCGGTCTCTATCTCGGCTTTGGTGAGTGTACGACCACCATATTCGCTAAAGCTGTGACGGTTGACGCCATGGAACACCACTCTATTGCCATTGACAAGCAGAGCACCATCTTCACGCACACTTACTGTGCGGAAACCAACCTTAAGCACACGGGTGTCTACAGCTTTGCCCTTCTGGCTGAGTGTAATGACCAGATCATATAGTTGGGGTTGCTCGGCACTCCATGCCGTGATATCGGTCACTGTGGGGAAAGCCAGTTCCACCTCACCTGATGAGGTCACAGGCATAGCTTGTGTCGCCAATAGACGGTCGCCATCAAGCAACTGCGCCTCCAGGGTAGCTTTTTTCATATTGTTGCCACTGACAGATACGGTAAGCGCTGCTTCGGCTGCGGTGTTGGCCTCCTTCAACGCTGTAGTACGGAAGAAAAAGTCATCGATACGTGTCTTAGGAGCACTCCACAGATATACATCACGGGTGATACCCGTCATGCGCCAATAATCTTGACATTCGAGGAACGAGCCGCTGGTGAAACGGTATACACGTACAGAAATGGTGTTGACACCAGCATGCACCTTTTCGGTAACGTCAAAATCGCTCGGGAGATATGAATCCTCGGCATAGCCTACAAACACACCGTTGACCCATACGTAGTAGCCGTGGCCAGTTCCGTTGAAGCGGAGCGTCACATCGCGTCCTTTCCAATTCTCTGGTAGTGTAAACTCACGTCGATACGAACCTACCGGATTCTTCATCTCATTGTCGTAGCTATACCAATCGGGGCGATCGGTCATCACGTTCCATGTCTTCTCATCATAGGTGAAGGGATATGCCGCATTCACATAGAGCGGTTTATCCCAATCTTTGCCATGGCGCACGCCATAGACCTGCCAGGTAGAGGGCACCTCGATCTCGTCCCAATCAGAGGCATCAAAGGCTACCTCATGAAAGGTGTTGCTGGCCTTTGCCGGATCGGCAACCCATTGGAATTTCCAGATGCCGTTGAGACTCAAGAAATAGGGGGATGCCTCCAATGCATTGGTAGGTGTATACGCACCCTTAGCATCGGCAACCGAGGCTACAGGAATATCTAACGTATGAGCAGGCAAGCGATGAATACTCGTCACTTTCACATCGTTCCACTCATCCAATGTCTGCGCATTGGAAATAGAATTACTACCCGCTATAGTTGCAAGGCACAGAGCTACCAATCCAAACAGTCGTTTCACAGCTATCATTTTTGTAAAGCGATTTATTCTATATCATTAATGTCCAATAAAAGTAAGTTAACTTGAGTTTGATGAATTTTAATTGTCTGTAAATTTGATGATTGGCGAAGTGTGTTATGACTTTATGGTACTCAACTACAAAGATTTACAAACAATAAACGCTATGCTTACTCGGACAAAGGTACTTAATTATTTGCTATGGCAGATGATTTTTGCAAGTTAATTGTTTTGGTGGGAATAGAAAATGAAAGGACGGAATGAACAATACTTTACCTCGGGGTGTTGTATAGGGTAGGTGAATGGGTTGTTCGGTTTTGTCTATAGGCATATAGATGTGGTGTATTTGCGTAGTCGAAAGATATCACTTACCTTTGCAACGTAAATAAAACAAAAAACAACGATTATAAACTTAAAAACTCAAATAGTATGGCAGTAAGATTTTTCAAATGTGAGCATTGCGGTAACGTTATCCAGAAGATTGTTGACTCTAAGGTGCCTGTAGTATGTTGTGGAGAGAAAATGAAAGAACTCACCGTGAATACCGTTGACGCTAGCGTGGAGAAGCACCTCCCCGTGGTAACTCGCGTCGATGATTGTCATATCAAGGTCGAAGTGGGTGCTGTACCTCATCCTATGACGGAGGATCATCACATCGCATTCATCTATGTGGAGACCGAACATGGCGGCGTGCGTATCGACCTTCCTCACGAGGGTAAAGCTGAGGCGGTGTTCTGCACATGTGGCGATAAGCCTGTGGCTGTATACGAGTACTGCAACCTTCACGGTGTGTGGAAGACTGAGCTCTAATGGAATAATAGGGAAGGGGAGAAAGCATGGAGGTGGCCACCTCCTACATGAAGCTCTCTCCCCTTCACCGTCAATTGTCAATGGGGAGGCCAATAGTTTTTTGGGAGTTAAGGAGTTAAAGGGAGTTATCGCTTCGCTCTTGAGAAGTTAAATGCCGATAGCCCTTTCTCGCGTTCGACACTATTGCCTTTGGTCCCTTGCTTTTCCCCTTTGGGCCAGCGACCTAAAGGTTCGGGCGGCGACCTAAAGGTTAACCTTTGACTCCATTTATCTCCATACCTTAAAGGTTAAACATTAATCATTCATCATTAAAACATAAAACAGCATGTTAAGCAATAAACTCCATCAAGCTATCAACGAACAGATAAATGCGGAATTGTGGTCGGCGTATCTGTACCTTTCTATGTCAATGGATGCAGAGGCTAAAGGACTCAAAGGCGTAGCCAATTGGTTTCATGTACAGTATCTGGAGGAGCAGGACCATGCTCGCATCTTCATGAACTACCTCAACTCACGCGATGCGAAGGTGGTGTTGCAACCCATTGCAGAGGTGCCTACAGAGTGGGGTAGTGTGTTGGAGATGTTCAAGCAGACCCTTGAGCACGAGAAGAAGGTGACGGCGCTCATCAGCAACCTTGCCTTCATAGCCAATGAGGACCGCGACTTCGCCTCGGTCAATCGGCTGGTGTGGTTTATCGACGAGCAGGTAGAGGAAGAGGAGAGTGCACGTGAGATGATTGCTGCGGTCGAGGCCGTTGAGGGCAATAAGTATGGCATGTATATGCTCGATAAAGAGCTGGCAACACGTGTGTATAATACGCCTTCTCCTTTGGCTACTACGGCTTGATTAAGTTTTCAATAGGTATGAATCTTAACGGAAGATGGCTTGGCTGTCTTCCGTTTTTTTATATACTGTGCGTGCTCGTTGTCTGATGTGTCTTGGGGAAGGATGGAATAATCTGTAAAAATAACTTAAATTTTGGTGTTATTCGTTGATAGCAATTGTGCTTTGGGGATAATTTGTTATCTTTGCGACTTACAAACCTATGAATAGAATTTATTAAAAACACCTAATCTATATGGCTGGAACAATTGATATTCGTGAATTGAACGAAAAGATTGAGCGTCAGAGTGGTTTCATCACCAATCTGATAACTGGTATGGACCAAGTGATCGTTGGTCAAAAACATTTGGTAGAATCATTGCTCATCGGCTTGCTCGCAGATGGTCACGTGTTGCTCGAGGGTGTGCCTGGTTTGGCCAAGACGCTCGCCATCAAGACCCTGGCGCAGCTCATCGATGCACAGTATAGCCGCATACAGTTTACTCCCGACCTGTTGCCTGCCGACGTGGTGGGTACCATGATCTATAGTCAGAAGGACGAGACCTTCGTGTCGAAGAAGGGTCCGATCTTTGCCAACTTCGTCCTCGCCGACGAGATCAACCGTGCTCCGGCAAAGGTGCAGAGTGCATTGCTCGAGGCCATGCAGGAGCGCCAGGTGACACTGAGCAAGGATACCTTCCGCTTGCCTGAGCCCTTCCTTGTACTCGCGACACAGAACCCCATCGAGCAGGAGGGTACCTATCCGTTGCCCGAGGCACAGGTGGACCGTTTCATGCTGAAGGTGGTCATCGACTATCCCAAGCTCGAGGAGGAGATGCGCATCATCCGACAGAACATCAATGGTGAGAAATACGAAGTGCGCCCCATCATGAAGGCTGAGGAGATCATGAAGGCCCGCGAAGTGGTGAAGGAGGTATACATCGACGAGAAGATTGAGCGATATATCGCTGACATCGTGTTTGCTACCCGCTACCCCGAGAAGTATGGCTTGAAGGAGATGAAGGAGATGATCTCGTTCGGTGGTTCGCCCCGTGCCTCTATCAGCCTCGCCTTGGCAGCCCGCGCATATGCCTTCATCAAGCGTCGCGGC
>JAZONP010000184.1:0-1824 GCA_045654565.1 Bacteroidaceae bacterium | reverse complement strand
TGTTGCTGGTCAAACTTCACGGTCATTGCCATTGCTACATTAGGTGGCACGTTGTGGGTCCTGCGCGACAAGGCCATCGATGCCATTGCCTCGGCAGGTGACGTCACCGTCTCGGCCTACGGCAACCTCTTGCAAGGTTCGGCCGTGTGGAGTGTGGTACTAATCATCGCGTTTTTCGCCCTCACCGTGCTCAACTGGCGTGTGAGCTACCGCTTCTTCACGCAAAAGCAGGTGGTGATGCCTACATCAAAGTTTGTTCAATGGTTGAAGTTGTAAAGGAGGCTACGATATGAATTTCAAGGACAACAACCCGATTTATCTGCAGATAGCCGAGCGCATCTGCGACGAGATACTGCAAGGCCGGTATAGCGAGGACGACCGCATCCCTTCGGTGCGCGAATATGCCGCGATGGTGGAGGTGAATGCCAACACCGTGGTGCGCACCTTCGACCACCTGCAATCGCTCGAGGTCATCTACAACAAGCGCGGCCTCGGCTACTTCGTGGCCAAGGGCGCCGTGCGCCGCATTACCAAGGAGCGCAAGCGCACCTTTCTCACCGAGGAACTGCCCGAACTGTTCCGTAAGATGGATACGCTGAAGATCTCCATCGACGAGCTGCGCGAGATGTACGAGGCGAGAGAACTGAAATAAATCATAAAATAAGGTAATCATATAGATGTTTGCCCAAACGCCCTTTTTATCGCGATGATGTCATTCTGAGCATAGCGAAGAATCTCGCAATGTACTCTGACTAGGTCCCTGCGCGGGATCCTTCACTACGTTCAGGATGACACGAGACGCTGGGTAAACTGCTATATTGTTGCTTAAATTAAACAGGTATTTCTTTATGAATAAAAAGACAATCTTTTTACTTTTTGGCCTCTTCATGATGGCCTCATGCGAGCCGCATTACCCTGTCAGAATAGGCAGGAATGATGTGAAAGAGTATAACATCAGCGACTTTGGCAAAGAGCCTAAAATCAAAATTGAGTTCAATCGCGGCGTATGGCGAAGAGCCCAATGCGTGATGGTTCAAGGCACCTCCAATGCTTGTGCCATAGAGGCGTTCCTGAAAGGAGATATAGAACGAAAAAAGTTTTTAGCAGGATTCCACGTGTTAGAGAAAGATATTGATTCCGTCCGTATCTTCTTCCCCGGCGAAATGGATTTTAAGGGTGAAGTATATGACTGTAGCAGGTTGGAAATCTACTTGAAAAGATACGTCAAGGATTTAAGTTCTAAATAAAACTCTCCACCATGCCCCACCTCGAGATTCAACATACCGACGATGGTTCAGCCACCCTCTTCGTGCCCGAGCTCGACGAGCACTACCACTCCGTGAAGGGAGCCTATACCGAATCGCTCCATATCTACCGCGGCAGTGCCTACAACAGTGGCAAGGAGTCCATACCCGCAAAGCTGCGCGCGGGAAGCAAGTCACAAGGTCCTCAAGTCGCTCTACTGCTACCCATTGGACAATGATGCTGCAAGCTTCGGCACACTCGACCTCAAGAATGGCTATGCCAATAGCATGTATGCCGCGTCGGTATGCTTTGAAAACGATGCGTATTGGAATACACTAAAGGCTGAAGTCACCAACAAATCACTACGCATAGGACTGATCACCTCAACATCAAAGTACGACAGTTGGTGCTGCTTCGACAACTTCCGTTTAGAGTACTTTGGAGGCGACCCCGCCACCGCCACCTCAGTACTTGAAGCAACGGAGCCGTCAGTGGACATATACTCCATAGACGGAGTGCTGCTGAAGGCCAATGTCCTGCAAGACGCGGCCGAAGGCCTCAGCCGCGGCATCTACATAC
>JAZONP010000183.1:0-28584 GCA_045654565.1 Bacteroidaceae bacterium | reverse complement strand
GTTCACGATATGGAGAATCTCGGTGAGGTATATGTTGGTTACGATGGTCAGCCTAAGAGCACTCAGTTTGGCTTTAAATCATTGCGCCTCGCGCGTAAGCTCGAACCGGGTTTTGTCTTCACCATTGAACCGGGTGTCTACTTCATCCCCGAGCTCATCGACAAGTGGCGTGCCGAGAACCAATTTGCCGACTTCATCTGCTACGATAAACTCGATGCTTGGAAGGACTTTGGTGGTATCCGCAATGGAGAGGACTATCTCATCACTACTGAAGGCTCTCACCACCTTGGCCCCCATAAACCCTGTACGACGGAAGAGATTGAAGCAGAGTGTAACCGATAATCTGATGAAGAAAGCATTTGCAATCCTGTTGATATTCATAGGAGCGGCTTGTAGTCGCTCCTATGAGGTTTTTAGCAATAAGTATAGAGTATCTTTTTCGTGCGATATAAGCAAGATGCCCTTCAGTAAAGTACAGACTTCAGGCTATTTTCTTGCTGTACGCCCCACAGCCACAGAGGATGGCTATAAGGTAAGGGAACCCGATGGAAAGGAGTTGACGATTCCTTACACGGAGGTACATAGCCGTGTATTCAACTTCGGCCTTGCTGGCCTAATCATAGGGAAACCTTACTTCGGTGATGGAGAATACTATGTCTATGACCTTGGCTGCCCGCATTGCGATATAGCTTCTGCCATATTGGGTGTTACTGACAGAGGTGTTGCCGCTTGCACCAAATGTCATAATTCCTACGACCTTAACAATGGCGGTGGAGCCAAAACGAGTGACAGTAGACCTTTATATAGGTATCAAACCACACTCAATGGCAGCATGTTGATAGTACATAACTAAACCGAGGAAACTGCTTACTTCGTCTTCACGATGCGTGTGGCCTCTCCGGTGGCGTTGCGCACCTCAACTTGGCGCACTACGGCTTCGGCTAAGGCGCGGAAGGCTTGGCCTGTCATGGTGTTTTCGTCCAGAGCCACAGGACGGCCATTGTCGCCACCCTCGCAGATGCTCTGCACCACGGGAATCTGCCCCAGGAGGGGGACGCCCATCTCCTCGGCGAGCTGCTTGCAGCCCTCCTTGCCGAAGATGTAGTATTTGTTCTCGGGTAGCTCGGCTGGAGTGAACCATGCCATGTTCTCTACCAATCCGAGAATGGGCACATTCACCTTATCGTTGGTAAACATATCGATACCCTTGCGTGCATCTGCCAAGGCGACCTGCTGCGGTGTGCTCACGATGACAGCACCCGTGATGGCCACGGTTTGGAACGTGGTGAGGTGGATGTCGCTCGTTCCGGGTGGGAGATCTATGAGGAAGTAGTCGAGGTCGCCCCACGCAGCATCGGCAATGAGCTGCTTCAAGGCGTTGCTCGCCATGCCGCCGCGCCAGATGGTTGCTTGGGAAGGGTCGACGAAGAAACCGATAGAGAGCAACTTCACACCATAGCTTTCGATGGGGATGATGAGGTCGCGCCCGTCGATGCGCTCGGCATAGGGGCGTGCATCCTCCACTTGGAACATCTTGGGCATCGAGGGTCCGAAGATGTCGGCATCGAGCAATCCCACCTTGTAGCCCTGCTTGGCGAGTGCCACGGCGAGGTTGGCCGCTACGGTGCTCTTACCCACACCGCCCTTGCCAGATGATACGGCAATAATATTCTTCACTTGAGGCAGCAACTTCTCCACTTCGGGGCGTGCTTGTTGGATGGTCTTCACATTGATGGTCACCTCAACATCAGCACCGGCCTCGCGCTTGATTGCGGCTTCGGATGCTTTGAGAATAGACTTCATGAAGGGGTCGGTAGGTTTCTCGAAGATGAGCGAGAACGAGACCTTCTGTCCGTCGATGCGGAGGTCGTCCTCCACCATCTCGGCCTCGATAAGGTTTTTACCCGTACCAGGGTAGCGCACTGTAGCCAGTGCGTCGTGGATGAGTTTTGGATATAGGGCCATAATTTACTTGCTTGTTTGCAGTCCGCTGCGCTTGCTACGGTTGTAGCTGCGGTAGTCGTCGAGCTCAATTTCAATATCGGGTTCATGTAACTCCAACTCAGGAATGAGGCGGAACTTGAGGTACTTGATGCTCAGTCCGCGGTCGAGCCACTGCTGCTCGTAGTAGGTGCGGATAGAGAGAATCTCGTCGGCCTGTCCGCTATGGTAGAGGTCCGTGGTATTTACCTCCGTGGGCAAGTTATTTACCTTCACCAACGCGTTGGTATAGGTGTACAGGAAGTTGCTATCCGTCTTGAGGTGAATGATGCCATCGGTTTTGAGGAACGAGGCATAGCGACGCAGAAACCACGTTGAGGTGAGTCGTTTTGTGGCCTTCTTCATCTGCGGGTCGGGGAAGGTGATCCATATCTCGTCCACCTCACCTTCGGCAAAGAAGCGGTCTATAATCTCAATGTTCGTGCGCAGGAAGGCCACGTTGTTCATTCCCTCGCGCAGCGAGTCGGTGGCCCCCGTCCACATGCGTGCTCCCTTGATGTCCACACCGATAAAGTTCTTGTTGGGGTACATACGTCCTAAGCCCACGGTATATTCACCGCGTCCGCAGCCTAGCTCCAGCACGATGGGGTTGTCGTTCTTGAAGAATTGTTCGCGCCACTTGCCGCGCATCTCGAAGGGTACCTGTTCGGCCACCGAGTGAGGATACTCAAATACATGAGGATACGCTGCCATATCAGCAAATTTTGCCAATTTTCCTTTAGCCATTTCTTAGTCTTGTTTTTTTGTTGGATACAAAGATAGTGCATGATGGGTGAAAACACAAATGGCTTCCCGATTATTTGGATTTTGGTCCTCATGATATGGAGATTTTGTTCGACTATCTTATCGGCTTAATACCAATTGTGGCACGTTGAATATAACTGTACGCAATATTTGAGCCTGCCATACAGTCGATGTCGAAATAGCCATAAATATAGGCTTCTCTGTGTGCGCTGTGCTTAATAGATCCGCTGTGCCACTTGTCTTACGCTGTCAGTGGCTGCTACGGTGTAGAAGTGTATGCTGGGGACTCCATGGGCAATGAGTTCGCGGCATTGGGCGGTACACCATTCTACACCTACTTGACGCACCTCCTCTTCTGTTTTACACTTGAGGACTTCGGTGGCGAGAGACTGAGGGATATCTACCTTGAACGTCTTTGGTATGATACTGAGTTGTCGAGCCGTCTTTAGCGGCTTAATGCCAGGAATTATAGGAATGGTGATACCCTCGGCACGAGCACGTTCGACGAAGCGGAAATATTTGTCGTTGTCATAGAAGAGTTGCGTTACTGCATATTCTGCTCCTGCCTTGACTTTCTCTTTTAACCAATAGAGGTCCATATCCATATTGGGTGATTCCTCGTGTTTCTCAGGATAGCAAGCTACGCCATACGAGAAAGGCTTCCCTGGCTCTTTGATGGGCGAACCATCACAGAAGAAACCCTCGTTGAAACGGTTTACTTGCGCCTGAAGCTCTACGGCGTGGCTATAGCCATTGGATGTGGGGGTGAAGACGGATTCATGCTTAGCTTTGTCACCACGGAGTAGCAGCAGGTCTGTGATACCTAGGAATTGGAGATCAAGCAGCACATACTCGGTCTCTTCACGAGTGAAACCACTACAAAGAATATGGGGTACCACATCTATGTTGTACTTGTTCTTTATGGCAGCTGCTACGGCCACAGTGCCAGGGCGTCGGCGCAGTGATATTTTGTGAAACACACCCTCGGGTGACTCTTGATATACATATTCACTACGATGAGTAGTGATGTTGATGTATTTGGGGTCAAACTCACGCAGCTCGTCAATAGTACGAAAGAGGCTATTGATACCTGTACCTTTGAGGGGAGGAAGCACCTCAAAGGAGAATGCCGTGCGAGTGTTTGTTGTTATGGAGTCTATGACGCTCATTGGTATTGTGGGTCTTGATTTATGAGTTAGCAGAAGGGCGAGACTCGCCTTTTTCGAGTATCTCTACAGCCTTCAGTACTGCAGGGTCGGTGAGGTTGAGGTATTTTACATATTCCTCCATCCCCAGTATATTGTAGATGATGTTGCCGTATAGGATTTCCTCCATCAAAGAACGTGACCGATTAATAAGGTCGTTACGACGCTTGATTCCTTTGTTAGAAGCATGCTGTACGAACTCTTCAAGTAAGTTCTGCTTCTTGAGATAGTTGAGCAACTCTTCCATTGTGGTGTACTGGGATAAATGGTGTCGATTCTTGTCGGTATACTCAAAGGGGAAGCGGGTAAAAAGTCCCATTTTAGCGACAGAGTTGTAGTATGCAGTATATCCTATAGTGTCTTGAGGAATAAAGATGTCGGGCATGATGCCTCCACCACCATAGACGATACGTCCGTTCTTTGTTTGATAAGCTACGCTTTCATCCTGCTTGATACTATCCTGAGTAAAAAACTCACCATGTTCGTAACGATTGAGCAAATCGAGTTCATACTCTTCGTTATGGCCATTGGTATAAGGCTTTTGTATACAGCGTCCTGATGGGGTGTAGTAGCGAGCTATGGTAAGGCGTATGGCCGATCCGTCGGCAAATTCGATAGGCTGTTGTACCAATCCCTTACCGAAAGTACGGCGTCCGATGATGGTTCCACGGTCATTGTCTTGTATGGCTCCAGCAAAGATTTCACTGGCAGAGGCTGAGGTCTCATCGGTGAGCACTACGAGGGGAAGGTTTTGGCATGTGCCGCGTCCGTTGGCATACTCTCCGTAGCGTGATGTATTCTCACCTTCGGCATATACAATCATCTCTCCCTTGGGTAAGAACTCGTTGACCATCTGTATAGCTGCAGCCATGTATCCGCCCGTGTTGCCACGGAGGTCGATGATACATCCCTTCATATTCTGTTGCATACCCTGGGCAAGAGCAATAAGCATCTCGGGATAGGTGGTCTCGCCAAACTTGTTGGCTTTGATGTAGCACCAGCGATCATCAATCATGTAGCTAGCGTCAACACTCTTTACGGGGATGTTGCCACGTACAATGGTATAGTGTACCAATTCCTTTTCGCCATAGCGCTTGATGCCGAGTTTTACTTCACTGTCCTTGGGGCCTTTGAGTCGCTTCATGGCTCCGTCGTTGTTGATCTTTTTACCCACATAGAGTGAATCGTCTATAGTGACGATGCGGTCACCAGCCATCAAACCTACCTTCTCTGCAGGTCCTCCAGGTATGACATCGCTAACGTAAATAGTGTCGGATTGTATCATGAACTGAATACCGATGCCACTGAAACTGCCCTTCAACTCTTGGTTTGACTCTTCTACATCCTTGGCCGGGATGTATACCGAGTGGGGGTCTAGTTCGCCCAATACTTTCGGAATGGTCTTCTCTATAAGTTCGTCTACATCCACAGTGTCGACATACTGATTACCAATGATGTATAGCAGTTGTGATAACTTGTCGTTACCCTTGGATACCGGGCTAAGATCTATACAAGAACTGAAAGAGTTTAGTATCAGTAGAGTAAGTATAATTACTGGGAACGTTGTCTTTTGGGGTTTCATTCTTCGATAGGTAAGTATTCAACGGTTATGCCTGCACGCTCTAAGAGGTCTATGCCATCGGTCAAGCGATACTTCTCGCCATATACAACACGCTTGATGCCTGCTTGAATGATGAGTTTGGCGCACTCAATACAGGGTGATGCGGTGACATATAGGGTAGCCCCCTCGCTGTTGTTATTGGAACGTGCAATCTTGGTGATGGCATTGGCTTCGGCATGGAGAACGTAGGGTTTGGTTACATTGTTCTCGTCCTCGCATACGTTCTCAAAGCCTGCTGGTGTGCCATTGTATCCATCCGAGATGATCATCTTGTCTTTCACCACGAGAGCGCCCACTTTACGACGCTCGCAGTAGGAATTTTCGGCCCAGATAGAGGCCATGCGCATGTATCTCTTATCGAATTTTTCGTCCATTGTTGTAATTTATTATTTAACTATTTACAATTTACAGGCTCTGGGTGTTGCAATTCCTGGATTTTTCCGTCGCACTCAATAAATAGTAATTTGTAATTTGCCAGATTGTAAATTTACTTGATTCCGTCGCGCTTCATCATTGCATCAATGGTGGCATCTTGTCCACGGAAACGGCGGTAGAGCTCCTTGGGATGCTCTGAGCCACCACGAGAGAGAACATTCTCTCGGAATGATGTGGCCACCTCTTCGCTGAAGATACCCTTCTCCTCGAAGAGTGCGAAGGCATCGGCATCGAGCATCTCAGACCACTTGTAACTGTAGTACCCAGCCGAGTAGCCACCCGACATGATGTGACCGAAACGGGTGGTCATATTGGTTCCCTCCACGACGGGGAGTAGCTGGGTAGACTTCCATGCCTCCTGCTCGTAGGCCTTCACGTCGCCATCGAAGGGTGTGGTGCGTGAGTACCACGCCATATCGAGGATACCGAAGCTGAGCTGGCGTATACACATATAGGCCGCATTATAGTTCTGTGCACGTACGATACGCTCGATGAGCTCGTCGGGGATGAGTTCACCCGTCTCGTAGTGGTAGGCAAAGGTGGCGAGGAACTCCTTCTTGGGCAAGAAATTCTCCATGATCTGTGAGGGCAGTTCCACGAAGTCGCGGTATACGGCCGTACCACCCATCGAGGGGTATGTAGTCATTGAGAAGATACCATGCAGCGCGTGGCCAAACTCGTGGAGGAAGGTCTCCACCTCGTCCAGTGTGAGCAGGGCAGGCTTGCTTTCGGTGGGCTTGGTGAAGTTCATCGTGATAGACACGTGGGGACGGCTATCCTGTCCACCCTTCTTATATTGCTCCTTGAAACTGGTCATCCATGCACCCGAGCGCTTGCCGGCACGGGGGAAGAAGTCAGTGTAGATTACCGCGAGGTATGAGCCATCCTTATCGAGCACGTCGTAGGCCTTCACGTCGGGGTGGAACACAGGGATGTCCTTGTTCTCCACGAAGGTGATGCCATAGAGGCGTGTGGCGAGTCCGAAGACTCCGTTAGTCACGTTCTCCAGTTTGAAGTAGGGGCGCACCATTTCATCGTTGAGGCTATACTTCTCTACGCGCAACTTCTCTGAGTAGAACGACCAGTCCCAGGGCATGAGCTCAAAGTTTTTACCCTCGGTGCGTGCAGCCATCTCCTGTACGGCCTTCACCTCCTCCTTGGCTGCGGGAAGGTAGGCTTGGAGAAGCTGGTCGAGCAGATTGTTTACGTTCACGGCGTTCTCGGCCATGCGGTTGACAAGCACATAGTCGGCATGGCTCTCATAGCCCAAGAGTTGGGCGATGGCCAAGCGTAGGTTGGCAATCTTCTTCACCAATTCCTCGTTGTTGTACTCGTTGTCCTGCACGTTTTGTGTGTTATAGGCCATATAGAGTTCGCGACGCAAGTCGCGGTCTTCGCAATACATCATCACTGGGCTGTAGCTGGGTGCTTGGAGGGTGAATGTCCATCCCTCGTGCCCCTTCTCCTTAGCGGTCTGTGCGGCAGCCTCGAGTGCCGACTCGGGCATACCTGCCAAGCGGGTCGAGTCAGTAACGTTCAATGTATAGGCATTGGTAGCTTTCAGCATGTTCTGTCCGAACGCCAAGGTAGTCTTGCTCAGTTCGGTGGTCAGCTCACGATACTTGGCCTTGTCCTCGTCGCTCAGGTTGGCACCATTACGAGCAAAGCTGTCGTAGCTTTTCTGCAACAGGCGTTGCTGCTCCGTGGTGAGTGTACTCATTTCGGTAGCTTCGTATGCCGCTTTCACACGGGCAAAGAGACGCTCGTCGAGCGAGATGTTGTTGGAGTGCTCGGTGAGGATGGGTGAGAGTTTTTGTGCCAACTCTTGCATCTCATCCGATGTCTCGGCGCTGTTGAGGGTGAAAAACACAGTCACTACGCGATCGAGCAGTTCGCCAGCATACTCGAGTGCCACGATTGTGTTCTCGAAGGTCGGTGCCTCGGGGTTGTTGATGATAGCCTCCACCTCGGCGGTATGCTGCTTGATGCCCTCCATGATGGCGGGTTCGTAGTGCTCAAGCTTTATCTTGTTAAATGGCACCGTCTGGTGCGGTGTGTTGTACTCGCTGTAGAAGGGGTTTTTGTTGTTGTCCATACACGATGTCATGCTAAATGTTGCACCTGCAAGCGCCAATGCGCAGAGGGCCATCTTTGATTGTTTGAAATTCATTATGTCTATGATTTGTGAGTTTTTGTTTCTGTATATTTTTGGGGCACGAAGTTACTCATTTTCTTGCTATTCCCCAATCATTCTATCGTTTTTTTCGCCATTAACCCTATAAAGGGGGATGCAACGCATGACCAGAAGTTGAAGATTAAGTCCTTGTCTGATGAAGAGTTACACGAGATACACACTCACTGCACGGCCGTTCTATGCTTCCGTTATATATTTTTTTATTAAATGATATAATAGGCTTTTGTCTTTCTTAGTACTCAAGGCTTCTATTTTTGTTAGTATCTGACACGTAAAACAAAAAGAGGAACTTCACAGCCCCTCTCTTCTTTTTTAACCTAAACCTTAACTATGAAAAAATCTAATGTTTGGTGCAAAGATGAGATTTTTTTTTCTAATGGCAAAGAAAAACGATTTGTTTTTCACAAAAAAAGTGTAAATGAACACTATTGAACTGAGAAAGAAATCTTAAAAGTGAGGATTTTTTCCCATTTATTCGCAAATTAGCCGTATCTTCGCAGTCGGAAACGAAATAAAGTGGAAAGATGAAAGATGAAAGTTGCCGGTGAGCGAGTGGGCGGAAATTCATTTACGCACACAGCGAGCGTAGCAACTTCGACGAAGTCAAAGTTCGTGCAAGCGAGCGAGATGCAAGTTCACTTGCAATCTCATAGCAAGCATAGCCGAAGTTCGACGAAGTCAAAGATGACAGTGGCGAACTATTGTCTAAACTCCTACACTCCTAACTCCTGTAACTCCTAAAATATATGAACGAGAACATTAAGTACTTGTATATAGAGACCTACGGCTGTCAGATGAATGTGGCCGATAGTGAGGTGATTGCTTCGGTGATGAAGATGGCAGGCTATGACCCCTGCGAAGAATTCGACAAGGCCGATGCCATCCTACTCAACACCTGCTCCATCCGCGACAATGCAGAGCAAAAGATTTTCCATCGCCTTGACGCGCTGAATGCCCTACGTAAGAAGGGTCGTAAACTCATCGTTGGCGTGGTGGGTTGCATGGCCGAGCGCGTGAAGGAGAACCTCATCGAGAACTACGGCGTAGACCTCGTAGCGGGTCCCGATGCCTACCTCTCATTGCCAGACCTCATCGCACAGGTCGAGGCGGGCGAGAAGGCGATGAACGTGGAACTATCCACCACGGAGACCTACCGCGACGTCATCCCCTCACGTATCTGTGGCAACCACATCTCGGGCTTCGTGTCCATCATGCGTGGATGTAACAACTTCTGCCACTACTGCATCGTGCCCTACACCCGTGGTCGCGAGCGTAGCCGCGACGTGGAGAGCATCCTCGCCGAGGTGCGCGACCTTGCCGAGAAGGGCTACAAGGAGGTCACCCTTTTGGGACAGAATGTCAACTCCTACCGCTTCGAGCGCGAGGGTGAGGTTATCACCTTCCCCATGCTGCTCCGTATGGTGGCCGCTGAGGCGCCCCAGATGCGTGTGCGCTTCACCACCTCACACCCCAAGGACATGAGCGATGAGACCCTACAGGCCATTGCCGAGGTACCCAATATTTGTAAACATATTCACTTGCCCGTGCAGAGCGGCAGCTCGCGCGTACTCAAACTAATGAACCGCAAGTACACTCGCGAGTGGTATCTCGAGCGAGTAGCAGCCATCCGCCGCATCATCCCCGACTGCGGCCTCAGCACAGACATCTTCTCGGGCTTCCACTCCGAGACCGAGGAGGATCATCAGGAGTCACTCTCGCTGATGCGCCTCTGTGAGTACGACTCAGCTTTCATGTTCAAGTATAGCGAGCGCCCTGGCACCTACGCCAGCCGCCATCTGCCCGACGACATCGCCGAGGAGGTCAAGATACGCCGCCTCAACGAAATCATCGCTGTGCAGAATGAGCTCTCTGCTGAGAGCAACCGCCGTAGCATAGGTAAGACTTACGAAGTGCTGGCCGAGGGCTACTCCAAGCGTTCACGCGAACAACTCTGCGGACGTACTGAGCAGAATAAGACCGTGGTCTTCGACAAGCAGAACTACCGCATAGGCGACTTCGTGATGGTGGAGATTACCGATGCTAGCTCAGCAACTCTCATCGGTAAGCCTGTATAATCATCGGAACGGATATTAAAAAAGAGAGGCTCTTCCACTATTGGATGAGCCTCTCTTCTTTTATTTCGCACCATTCATGATGACCTCTGTCGTGTGGTGTGAACGTATCAGGCGGTGGGCGATACGCTGCACATCCTTCGGAGTGAGGCGCTGTAGTGCTTCGCCATTGGTGAGCATGTCATCGGAGTGGTAGCGTGCCTGCTCGGTAAGCGTCTCCATCCAGTAGGCGTTGGTGCCAAGGTAGTCTGCATGTCGCTTCTTTAGGTACTCGCGGGCGCTGTTGAAGACCTCTGTGGAGGGTCCCGCTTCGGCCACCTGGGCAAGCACAGCGATGGCTTGCTGCAAGAGTGCGCTAGCCTGCTCGGGGTTGGTGTTGAAGTTGAACATCAGGGTGAGTTCATCGGCCGGCTGGCGCGAGATACGCGAAGTTACCGATACGTTATAGGTGCCACCCTCCTGCTCGCGCAGGGTCTCGGTGCAGAGTGTGTTCATCACTTCGCTCAGCACGGAGCAAGCAAGGCTATTCTTCTGACTGTAGCGTTTCTTGGCTAAGATATTATAGATTACCGTGGTGGACTCTCCTGCCTCGGGGATATACACGTGGGTCACCTGCTTTCCCCTCTTCAAGGGAGGGAGTGCCGCGAGGTTGGCCTTCTCCTTCTGCTTGGAATTGCTGGGCAGTGAGGCGATGTACTGACAGATGAGTGGTTTGAGAGCCTCGGCATCGATCCGCCCTACAAAGATAAAAGTAAAGTCTTCGGCGTTGGCAAAGCGTTCCATGAAGAGTTGGCAAGTGCGGTCATAGTCTACGCTATCGGCCAGACCCATCGTGGCTCTGCGGTTGCGCGGGTGAGGCTCGTACATTGTCTCTCGCAAGGTGTCGCTGAAGAGTGTCATGGGGCTCTCGATGCGCTGGACTACGGTCTCTTGCATTCGTTGCTGCCAACGTTGGAAGGCTACAGTGTCCTGTCTCATGGTGGTGAAACGCAGGTGAAGCAGTTGTAAAAGCTGCTCCGTGTCACTGGGGCGGCAGGTACCTGTGAACGTCTCAGTGAGTGTGCCCACATTCACCTTGTACGTAGCGCTACCTCCTTGCATGGCACGTCCTACCTCTTTAGGAGTGAGGTGTGCAAGTCCACCGAGCGAGGGGAGTGCATTGATGGCATTGATGTTGTTATAGTCCGCATCGGGCATCAAGGATGTACCGCCATCACTGATGGCTGTCAATCTGATCTCTTCGCGTGCATTGTCGGTAGGCTTCAGTATCACTTTGGCGCCATTGCTGAGTAGTAATTCGTGCGTACCATACACCTTGTTTCTCTTCTCCTTGACTATAGTGCCCGCTTGCGGTTTCTCTGGCATCAATTCAACGGCATATTCAGGTTCAGGCTCGGGTATCTTGTAGGGAGTGGTCTTTTGGCCCCATGCCTGGGCATAGGCCTGTAGCACCTCCTCCTCGGTAGGCCACGCGTAGTCTTCGCGTTCTCTGCCCTGTAGTAGGATAGCCATACCACAGGGGGTGTAGAGGAAATCATTGAATCTATCGTTGACCTCCTTTAGAGTCACATTCTCCAGTATGTAGCGATAGGCTTTTGCCTCTTCGGCTGGAGCGAGCAAAGGCTGGTGGTGTAGGAAGTGTGCCATACAGCGTTGTACGAGTGCCTGGTTGGGCATATCCATACCCACTCCAGTTTCGAGCGAAGGTACCCACGCCTGCAGTTGTTGCTGTGTGCGGGTAAACTCTTCAGTCGTGAAGCCATGCTCCATCACGCGCTTCAGCTCATAGACCAATGCATTCATCGCCTGCTGCCAGTTGTCTCTGCCGAAGGTAGCTGTTGCCGAGAAGGCCTTCTTGGTCATGGCCAGGGAGTAATCTCCATCAAAGAATGTAGGCTTAATCTCTCTCGGTGTCTCTTCCTGTGCACTCTGTTCATAGATGCGTGTAGACATCATTGATACAATCAACGACTTGATGTACTCCTCCTTGAATCCTTGTAGGGTCAGACGTTCATCGAAAGGCTGTGGATCATACTTGTAGCTGATGCGTAGTGTTCCTGAATTCAGATCGGGGTCTGTACCAATGGCCACGATGGGGGCGGTATTGTCGGCCACGGGATAGTAGATACGCTTGGCTGCATCCTTACGCAGGGGGATATCCCTCCAGAGTGTCGTCAATTGCTGCTCCACGTGGTCGGCATCCACATCGCCCGGTACGATGATGGCCTGCAGGTCGGGGCGGTACCACTTGTGGTAGTAGTCGCGCAAGGCCTGGTGGGGGAAGTTGTCCACCACCTCCATCACGCCGATGGGCATGCGGTAGGCATAGCGGTTGCTGTCGGGGAAGAGCTTGGGGAGAGTTTGTTCATAGATACGGTCGCGCACGCTACGCTTGGTGCGCCACTCCTCGTGGATGACCTTACGCTCGGCATCGATCTCCTCGGCATCGAGGGTGATATAGCCACTCCAGTCGTGCAGTATCAGCAGGCAGGAGTCTACCAGCCCGGTGCGCTGTGTCGGCACGTTGGAGATGCTGTATACCGTCTGGTCAAAAGCCGTGTAGGCATTGATGTCCTCGCCGAAGCGCACGCCATTGCTCTCCAAGTAGTTTATCAGCGCCTTGCCCGGGAAGTTCTGGGTGCCGTTGAAGGCCATGTGCTCCAGGAAGTGTGCCAAGCCCCGCTGGTGCTCCTCCTCGAGGATGGAGCCCACGCGCTGTACGATGTAGAACTCTGCCTTGCCCGCCCCCTTCGCATTGGGATGGATGTAGTAGGTGAGTCCATTATCCAACTTGCCGTAACGCACGGCAGGGTCTATAGGCAACTGTTGGGCACTCGTGACCAGAGTACCCAACAGCATAAATATAGCGGTAAGTATACGCATTTCAATTGATTATTTCTTCTTGTAGATCACTTTTACGGGCTGATAGCATACGTTATTATACTCCTCAAGCACTTCACCGGAATTGGTATCGAATACCCATACGCAACCATTCTTTCCTTCTTGGGTCGGTTCATAGAAGGCTACATAGGTCTTCTTGTGGTCTTCACTGATCGTAAAAGAAGTAATGACAGCATTATCGCTACCAACTTTGAGCAACTCTTCAGCTTGTTCAAGTGTGCTATTATCTTTAAAATAATACCACTTCATGACTTTGTTCCCAACTGCAAAAAACATAGTTTCATAGGTCGCATTTGCGATGCAAGGGGTCTTTTCGTTTATTACAGAATAACTTTTTGATGCTGCTTTTTGAAATCCCTTTCCATGGTCTAAGACCTCGTATTCCCCGATTTTTCCCTCGATTTGGCGCCAAAAGAATGTGGAAATGACAATCTTTTGTTTCATATTGGCTCCATCAACGATGGCTATAAGTTCTTGTCGAGACTTAGATAATTGTTCCTTAGTCTTATTTATATATACAAGTGTACGTAAGCCCTTCAGTTTACTGAAGTTCTTAGTATAATATTCGTCAGTCGATAATGAGTCTCGTTGGAGTAGATATTTATACCCACAATAGTAAGGACCATAACCATTATACAAGCAGACAAGACCATTTACCTCTTTATCCCATACAATAATGTCATTATAGACGGCATCACCTACAGCAAAGCCTGTTTGTGCATAAGTGGATGTTAATTTATGCGAGGGTTGCAATACTGCATTGTAGGTGGGTAGAGAGTACATCTTGCCGTCGTCTGAGAGTACGGGATACGCACTGCCCTCATAGCTCCCCTGCGGAGTGAGCAGTTTAGTAGGCTTGAACGTTGGATATTCCTTAGATTCCACCAAGTTTTCCATTACGAAGGTCTTCTCGTTCAAGAAATATATGGCAGCACCATCCTCAGCATCGACATCCTTACCTTGACAAGCAACAATCAAAGTTCCTGTGGTTTGAATAATATCCGAAGGGTTTGATGCAAAGAATTGTTCTTCATTATTTTTCTCCAAGCAGTTCTCATCGTAGAATTTCTTTTCTTCTCCTTCTGTCATCGGTTCCTGCATGAAGGCGATATGGGGGCGTTCTTCTATATCTTTACTGAGTACCAATATACCATACTCGTAGGGAGAGTTAACATTTAAGGTAAAGGTATAGAAAGCTTTCCCATCTTCATTTGAGACAATTAATCGGCCATTGTATGTACCAAGGATTGTTCCCTTATAGCGAAATTCCTTCTCTTCAGAAACAATCTCCTGGTTAAGTTCCCAAGCATAGGAAAGAGGTAACTCTTTTTCTTTAGACTGAATCACTATAGGTTTAATTATTAGTGAATCATTTTGGTCTATATTGTATACCTTCTTCATGCTGTTCACATCAATTGTGATTTCAGCAATAGGATTGGTGGCGTCTGTACTCTCATCTTCAAAGCATGAAACGAAAGCGAATACTGCTAAAGCAAGAAGGAAATATTTATTTATCTTCATACGATTCAATGTGTTATAAGACTTACTCATGATCTTCATATGGGTTGGGGAAATCAAACGGATAGTCAGGATACTTTTCCTTTATCTCATCTTTGTTAGCCTCATTGCTGAAGTATTCATACAATGGAGCAAACACATACTTGCGCATGATATGAGTATATGGGTTAAAGGCAGCGTATGGTACCTTCTCCAAGTTCTCACCGCCATAATACGCCACCATCTTTTGGTATGTCTCGTACATGTTTTCTACGTCTTTGATGGTATGGAACTGCTCCACCAACTTTATGAAGGTATATGGATGCCAACTGCCGAGATCTGGGTGAGGATTTCCCGGTCTCCAAATCTTATCTCCTTTGTAATCAACCCATTCGGGTATATCAATGGCATTGTCAAACTGCAACAGACGGCCTTGGCTCAATGTGTCAAGTGTCGGGATGAAATTTTCATTCTCATCCAATTCGATGTAAAGACGATAAGTCGTGTATCCATCATGATAACTTCCCTTGAGGTTATCCCTCAAGATGGTGATAGGGATATATCCTGTGATGGAGTCTGGGGCGATAATGGCTTTTCCTAATGTGTAGTGGACTCCTTCTACAGCATCGGTAGAGTCGGGGTTTACACGATATGCCACTTCACGTTCTACACTGCTGGTGCGCCCCAATATTTGTATGGGCATCTTGAACAGATAAGAACGGATAGAATCAGCGGTAACACTGAAAGAGTACTTCAGCTTTTCTTGTGTAAAGTAGACTCCATTGTGTGATGCATCAAACTTGAGATATTCTGTTTCGCTACATGCAGTGAAGCAGATTACCCCTACAAGCGATAGTATGATATACTTAAATAGATTCTTCATAAATCGGTTGATTTTATGCGGTTTTAAAAACGGTTTTCTATTTCAATGTCAGGGATGGGCACAACATATATATTCTTCTCCCCGTCAGCCTTATAGGTTATGGCATTGTCAAACGAAATGATATCTTGGTTAAGACGTTTCATGTTAAAGAAGAGTTGTCCTTCGCCAAAATATTCCTTGAAGCGTTCTTCATTGATGTGCTGCAATGTCAAGGGGCGGTTAACCAGTTCTCCAGTGTTTTCATCCAAAACTTCCGTGGGTAGTGGCTCAAGTCCACGATGGGTACGTACCGCATTGTAGTATTCCAACGCCAATTCGGCGTCCTTCTCCAACATGGCTTCGGCCATGATGTAATACATCTCAGGGATTCTTATCATGTTGATGCCGAGGATTAGGTCCAAAGGACGGGCTGCGACATTGTTGTCCAATTCGTAGATGTCGGTCAGTTTGCTTAAGCGATCCACTTGTGCACTACCTAAAGTGGCGGTTGTGAAGTAAGAACTCAATCTATAGTCGTTGCCCAAGTGGTCCTTGTTGTAGGTGTCCTTGAAATCATTACGCAAATTGAGTGAGTAGAAAGTGGTGGTCTTGTGGAGTTTCTCGTACACTTGTGTGAAGAATCCCGCATAATATACACCAAAGATACACTCCTTCTTCGAAAGGACACCGGCAAGGTCATCCTTAACCTCTGTCATCTCCTTCAGGTAATACTTCTTATCATCAATAACCTCCTTGGCATACTTGGCAGCATTTTCCTTATCACCCATGGTTAGGTACACTCTTGCCAATGTGGCTTTCACAGCATACTTGTTGAAATGTATCTGACGGTCGAGCATGTAGTTGCTCTCTCCTTCATACTTCTCTTCGTCGTCAAGAAGACGTTCTGCTTCAAGCAGATCGGCAATGATATGCTCATAGTTCTTCTGAAGGCTTTCAAACTCGGGTGTCTTTAGAGAAAACTCTGTGGCATAGGGGATTCCCTCTGCATTGGGATTCAGAGTATACTGCTTGGCAAAGAGGCGTACCAAGTCGAAGTGCATGAAGGCACGCAATCCCAAGGCTTCACCTTTATAAATGGTGTATGGGAATTCCTGCGCATCCACTATAAGCGGAGAATTGAGTATGCTGTTGGCGTTGGAGATATTTTTGTACATTGCTGTCCAAATTCCTTCAAATAGGCTCTTGACACTTGTGTTCTGATAGTCAAACTCACCCAATGCCATGATGGCTGTGTTGCCATCGCAATGCATGTTGTGCGCCATTACTTCCAATGTTTGGAAGTGGAGTTCCTGTCCATACAAGGTTGTGGAGCGCAACTGAGCATATACGCCATACATTGCCTCTTCCAAACCTTCGGTAGTCAAGAGCAACTCATCACGCTTGGCTTGTCCTTCGGGAGTGATATTAAGAAAATCTTCGCACGATGCTGTTGTCAACAACGTAGCTACTAAAGATATTATATATAGTATTTTCTTCATAGTTCTTCGTCCTTATAGTGTCACATTCAAGAAAAGTTCAAAACCCTGACTGTAAAGGTAGTCGGTACCTCGCTCAATCTTCACGGTTGACAATCTCAGTATGTCGGTAAAGTTGATACCTGTGCGTATGTTTCTTAGATGCAATGACTTGCACACCTCATCGCTGAACTCGTAACTAAAGTTCAGTGAACCCAATGTCAAGGTGTTCTCCAACTCGGCAAAGCGGGTGGTCTGCTCGGGGCGGCTGCTATCTGCAATATTCTTATAGAATGCCACATCACCCGGCTGTTTCCAACGGTCGTCAAACACGCGCTTGTCGGCATTATATTGTGGGTCAGAGCCCTCGACCTTGCTTGCGCGAGTGGTGTTATAAACCCAGGCTCCCATGCGATAGTGGAACATGGCATATACGCTAAATCCTTTCCAATAGACATTGGTGCTAAATGTGCCATTGAATGCCGGTTCTGTGTCACCGATGAGCACACGGTCTGCGGGGTCATATTCAAAGGTTAGTGTTCCGTCTCGCTTGATATAGACCTCCTTACCCGTAGCCGGATCAATACCTGCCGATCTCACGAGCTTGAGCGCAGTCACACTCTCGCCTTCTGCATATTGAGGTAGCGGAGCAAGGCTCAATGATGCATTGGCTTGGTTCTGTTTGTTGATTTCCTCCAATGCATTGTCAATCTTGGTGATCTTGTTGCGGTTCATATAGCCCATGGTAGCCAAGCGCCAGTAGAAGTCATTGTTGCGGATGACGTAACCATCGAGTTGGAACTCGATACCTTTGTTCTGCAACTCGCCCAAGTTGGCCTTTGCGCTTGTAACACCTGTTGAGGGAGCGAATGATTTGTCAAGCAGAAGGTCTGTGGTATTACGGATATAAGCATCGGCAGTGAAGTTCAAACGACGGTCAAACATGCTCAAGTCAAGTCCCACGTTGTAGTTCATCGTACGTTCCCATGTCAGATCGATATTACCGATGGTGATGGGTATGGCACCTATGCCGTTCTTGTATTCATAGCTGTTGTTGTACTGATACATCGTCATTGCCTGGAAGGGGCTGAAGCTTACCTTACCTGTGTATCCAGTGCTGCCACGCACTTTGAAGATGTCAAAGTGTTTCTTGGCCTGCTTCATGAAGGGCTCATTGAGGATGTTCCAACCCATACCACCCGACCAGAAGTGTCCATAGCGGTTGTTTTCGCCGAACTGAGAAGATCCGGTAGTACGCCATGTTCCATCCACGAAGTAGCGGTTACGCCATGACATATTACCTGTCACGAAAGCACCTACATCGGCGGTTTCTGATTGTGATCCATAGGGTTTATCACTGGCGGGATAGCTTACCGCATTACCGATGTATGACAAGTGGTCGTTGAAGAAACCGATGGCCTGTATGGTCTCGCTACTGCTTTTGCCATAATTGATTTCCCAACCGGTAGAAAGGCTGATAAGTGACTCGTCTTGGAAGAACTTGTTGAATGTACCTACCACGTTTCCATTATAGCTGACGCCATTCGACATGCCTTTGGTGTACTGTCCCTTTTTGGAGAGGTCGGTCTCATTCTTGTAGAGCAGCGACTTGGGCGATGTGAAGTTGTCCATTGAACCCATATCGCTGGATACGTTGAAGTGTCCTGTGAGGAGGAACATCTTGCTGATGTCCCAACGCAAGTCTGTGCTATTGCTCAATGTGCGTGTTGCACTCTTGGAGAAACTGCCCAAAGTAGCCTCGTAGACAGGATTGTCGAGATCCCATGTGAGGTCGGTGTTGACCGTGCCGTCTGCATTATAGATTCTGTCGTAGGGGTTCATCTCTACATACTGTGAGAATGAGCCATAGGGGGTGTCTTTGGTGCTAACCTCTTGGTATGTGGTGCGGTTTGACAAAACCAATGTACCCACATGGTAGTCGAGTTTGAATCCCAAGTTATAGCGCTTGCGGTAGTCATCTTTCATTACACCTCGAGTGTCGCCAAAGCGGCCCGTGAGCTCGTAGCGCAAGTTGGACACACCACCATATACACGCAATGAGTGGTCATTGGAGAATGCTGTACGTGCAGGTTGTGACAACCAGTCACTATTCAATCCTGCGGCAATGAGCTTGTAACGATTATTGTAAATCTCGTCGTACTCGTACTGTAGGGGGAGTCCTGTCGTCGAACTTATTGCTCCTTTGGCATCGTAGAGCCCTGCCAAGCGCTCATATTCGAGCTTCTCGCGAGCATTGAGCACATTGTAGTCGCCCAATACGGGGAACTGCAGATTGCCGGTGAAGTTGTACTGTACACGCACGGTGCTTTCCTGGATGGGTTTACGGGTGATGACAATCACACCATTGGCAGCTTTTGAGCCATAGAGTGCAGTAGCCGAGGCATCCTTCAGTACAGTGATTTTTTCTATCTCGTTGATGTCGAGGTCATAGAGGTCCTGCATGGTAATCTCCGTACCGTCGAGAATGATAGTGGGTTGGTTTACCTGCTGGCCGCTATTTGAGAATGAACTCATACCGCGTAATACCAACTCGGGCGTATGGTTGGGGTTAGATCCCTGGCTGGTGTTCTGCACCATGGCCATACCAGGTGTTAAAGCAGAGATGGCACCGATGAGGTTCGTTCCCGATACCTGTCGCAATTCGATGCCCGACATCTCCGTCACTGAACCAGTAAATGTCTCTTTGTTCTTGGTGACAAAACCAGTTACCACAACGTCGCTCAACGTGTTGGCATCCTCCTCAAATTCAATCAGCATTGATTCGAGCTTGTGCGATTGGGAATTGAAAGCCAATTCCTTGTAGCCCATGTATGAGATTTTCACCTCAAAGTTGGTGATGGAGGAAGCAAGAGCGAGGTGGAATGCACCATCAAAGTCGGTCGAAGTTCCGACGGCAATTTCACCATCCTTCCAAATGGCCACATTGACACCAATCATAGGCTCTTTGGTCTTTTTGTCAATCACAACACCTGACACTACCTTGTCGCCATCTTTGGCGCTACTAGCGAGAGCAGGAGTTACGAGCAGCAACATCAGCAATAAACTGCATAGCTTGCCGATAAAAGTTGTCGTGTGAATCGTCTTGTTCATGTATGTTTTGTTAAGTTCTTATTATTCCAATACGCCTAATATATTAATAATTGGCAAAGGTAGCAAAAAAAAGTGCTCCCCACAAATATGGAAAGCACTTTAACTTAATTAGATGTGTTCGGGTAAGAACTTCTTACTTTACAAGTTCTGTGACTTCGTTTGAACTGTTCTCGTTTGGCTCTTACTTAACCACAACTTTATTGCCGTTTACGATGTAAAGGCCAGGAGCGGTGATAGCATCGAGCTTACGGCCAAGGAGATCGAAGATACCCTTAACAGCCTTGTTCTCTACTGCAATGTTTTCAATGCCATCTGTAGCCTCCTTCTTTGTGGCGGTAACTCCTGTCATAAGAACGATTGAGTCATAAGAGTCAGCATTCCAAAGATAGTAAGACACGGTGAAGTCCTCGATAGAAATGGTGCCATCCTCGTTAACTGTGAGTTTCAGATATGTAGACTCACTGTTTGCATCGGTAAGTACATGGTAAGCATAATCAGTACCACCATCAACGCTAACTTCACCAAAAGATTGGAGAATGGTGAATCCATAGTAGCTGCTACCCAATTCCATAGTTGCAGACTTGCCATCTGCGCCAGGAACTAACTCAATTGAAGGATAGTATTCGCTTGCGTAACCTGCAAACTTTGTAACGGTAAAACCACCTGCAGAGGCTACAATTTCCATTTCAAAGCTATTAGAGAATTCTGCACCATCCTCAGCGTAGAAGTCCTCAACCTCATTAACGCTAACGGTATATGTTCCAGCCCAGTCAAAGGCATTGGGATCCTTGCGCTCGAGATAGCCATAAGTGATCTGCTGGAGTGTTTCTGCCGACTCTTTCTCGACTACAACACCGTCAACTTCTTCGGTTGTAATGACATCCTTGCGGATAACAACATAGTCACCCTGCCACATCAATGTGGGGCTGCTGTAGCTGAATGAAAGCTGACCTTCCTTGATAAGTGTCATCTCCTGAGTAGTTGCCTTTACACCGAGACGAATCTTCTTTTCTGCATCAAGATACTGGTTGTTGAAAGGAATGATCAAATCAACGCCATTGAATGTAGCCTCCAGAGTGAAGGGCTCAAAGCCTTCGAAGTTGAATGTTGCATCGTACAACTTCTTTGTGTCATCCTTTGCGACAAGGTTCATCTTGAACTCATAGACGAAAGTAGAGTCGTTTCTAACATAGCCCAAGCTGTAGGGCTTGAAAGACCACTCACCCTCAATCTCGGGGATTGCAACTTCTTCAGCCTCAAGAAGCACCAATTTTACATTTGATACATTAGCCAATACCTCTCCTGCCATTACTCCGCCGGGCCAAGAGAACTCGCAAATAGCGAAGTTGGGAATAGTGATTTCCTTTGTCTCGGGGTTGTAATGATACTCCATGGTGTACATCTGTAAGTCCTCAAGTGTCATGTCGGCAACACCGATGTAAGGATTGGCAGAAAGCAAACCATAGTTAGGGTTGGGGTTAATAACGAAAAATTTGTTCTCGTCAAGATTGATGCTAGATACTGTCTGGTCCTCGGTTGCGCCCAAAAGTCCCTTAACACAAGCAGGAGCTCCACCAGCACCTTTTGTGATGATTACCTCGCAGTCGTTCTTCCACAAATCCTTGTGTGCTTCACCGGCAGCTGTGGTCTCAATAGTTGCGGTAAATTTGTACTTACCAAAAAGGTCACTCATACCACTTACCTGTGCTGTAACGGGCATAGCTACGAACAGCATCAAGGCGGCAAATAAAGCTGAAAAGTAATTCTTCTTCATACCTTAAAAATCTTAAATGTTAGTTATTAATTAGTTAAAAATGTACACCTATTGCTCTGTTGAGGGCGCAAATGTAGATAAAAAAATGTAATACTCCATCATTTCTTTGCAAAATGTGTTGTAAAACATATAATTAGTGGTGAATTCATGTCTTGGTGGGCTTCGGTGTGCTTTTAGGCAAAAGATTAGGCAAAGATTTAGGTAAAGATTTCTGTTCTAACCAGCATGATATCAGTGCGCTATAGCCACAATTAGGCAAAGGTGTCCTGTTGTCTATTTTATCGCAAAAAAAGTCTTTGTCTGTTGTCCAAAAAACCTTTCTGCGATTTTCAAAAAACCTTAAGGCTTTTTCTGAAAAACCTTTCTGCAATTTTTTTATCGTAGGCCTGCGATAAAATTAGGGGCACACTGCGGGATTGCCTTTCCCTTTGGCCGGCGACCTAAAGGTTGTCTCGCTTTGCTCGAAATGACACGAGACGTTTTGGACAACATCTATATTATTACCCAAATTATTGCCTTTGTCTGATTTGCAAGATTTCTTTGTAGTTCAATAACAAATTATCTAAGGTCCGACAATAAATTATCTAAGGTCTGATAGCAAATTCTCTGAGGCTTCATAATTAAGGGAAATAGCATAGATGTTGTCGCTTACAGGTCGGACAGGATTTTCCTTACGGAAGGAGTGTCTTGGGAAGATTCTACCTTGAAACCACCACCCTGATAGTCGGGTGTGTCCTATAAATAATAAACAGTAGTATACCTTTGCCTAATTTGCTATATAATGAATTTATGTAGTGGTAGTTGTGGTCAAAATCTTTGCCTAAATCCTTGCCTAAAGGTTTGCCGTTTCGTATGGTGAATGATGATGTTTTAGGAAGAACAGTATAGACACTAACATGGCCTAATACCAAATAAGAAGGGAGTGCCATGTGGCACCCCCTTGCATTGACTTGATTCCCCGATGAAATGGGACGTTTTTGTTATTTTAGTCCTTCAAGAAGCTCTACCAAACCAGGACCTTGGCTGGGGCGTGGGGCTCCATGCATGTAAAGGTTGCCGTCGGGGTCGTAGATGGCAAAGAAGGGGATACCCTTCACGTTGAGGGCTTTGCCCAAAGTTCCTTCGGGGTTCCATAGTTGATGGCCGTGCATATTCTTTTCATCCATCTTTTTCTTCCATGCGTCTTGGGATGCATCAATAGAGATGGAAACAAAAGCTACCTTCTTGTTCTTCAGATTCTTCTCGAGCTGTTGTAGTACGGGCACCTCGCGCAGACAAGGTACACACCAGCTTGCCCACATGTCGATGTATACGTACTTGCCACGGAAGGCGCTGAAGTCTACCACGTTTCCATTACGGTCTTGGAGTACAACGCCTGCGGGGAAGGGCTGCCCAGGTACGGTAGCGCGGTGCTTCTCGAAGTCGACAATGTGGCGTGGGTCGAGTCCGTAACGCTCTGTGGCAGTCTGTAGACGCTCTAATCCTTTGTCAAATTCAGTGCTATAGTCATAGCGGCTCACGTAGCGGCCAGCGATATTGTCATTTACCTTCTTGATGATTGTGGTGTCGGTATAATGTTGTTCTACGTAGATGAGTGCGCTGTCGAGGTTATTCTTGTTAGGGATAGAAGAGTATACGATGTGAGGAGTGTTGGAGAAGAGGGCCGCAATGGGTGAGTTGAGCACGGTATGAGGCTCGGCCAGCAGGTCTTCACGGCTGTATGGCAGTTCCTTGAGGGGTATTCCCACAATGCGGGGTACTGAAGAGAAGCAGTCGTAGGCGATGGTGTAGGCCCATGTCTTGATGTATTCGGCCACGGGCTTTGAACAACGGTAGGCTTTGACGATAGAGTCAGCCTTGATGGCAATGGCCTCTATGATGGCGCGCGCGGCTTCGGTTTCACCCTTCTGGAGCTTCCATAGATCACGGCTGTTGGTGGCATAGACCGAGGTGAAGGCAGCCAATGCGCTGTTGTCCTTGCTGCCCTCGATGGTTATCGTGCCACGCTCGCCAAAGGTGAGGTGCGAAGCCGACTCACTCTTGGTTACGGGAACGTAATAGGGAATGATGTACTGTCTGTCGTTGGTGACTGATACCAGGTTGTAGAAGCCAGTCTCACTGGTAGATACAGATGCGCTATATGTGTTCTCTTCGAGAGTCATCTCTGTAGCGCCTCTATGGCTGGCCATAGGTGAGAGGGTCATCTTGCGGTCGGTGACATCATCAGTGGTGATGGTGATGTGTTGAGTCTCTTGTCTTTGGGGGGTGCAGCATACCATGGCCAAGGCCAGTATGGGAAGGAGTGCTTTCTTCTTCATAAATTGATAGTTTGTGTTTATGTTCGTCTGCAAAAGTATGATTTTTATGGCGAATAGCCAACGGGTAGAGCCAAAAATGGAGCCTTGAAGCGTGAATAAATGCTAATTACCCAGTCAATAGGCTGATATTTCATTATTTTACACTAACTTTGCGCCTTAATTAAGTATAGGAAAGCATATACGCATTGCAATGAAACAATACAAACTGATTAACAACCTTATGGGTTGGTTGGTATTTGCCGTAGCGGCGGTGGTCTACTGTCTAACCATCGAGTCATCGGCAAGCTTCTGGGATTGTCCTGAGTTTATCACCACGGGCTATAAGCTCGAAGTGGGTCACCCGCCCGGTGCGCCCTTCTTCATGCTTACGGCCAACTTGTTCTCACAGTTCGCTAGCGACCCCTCACAGGTAGCTTACATGGTGAACGTGATGTCGGCACTGCTCAGTGCGGGTTGTATCTTGTTTCTCTTCTGGAGCATTACACACCTCACACGCCGTCTCATCTGTGGCAACAGCACCACTATCAAGACGGGACAGGTGATTACGATTATCGGATCGGGTTTGGTCGGGGCATTGGCCTATACCTTCAGCGATACCTTCTGGTATAGTGCAGTTGAGAGTGAGGTGTATGCCTATAGCTCGTTCTTTACGGCTGTGGTGTTCTGGTTTATACTTAAGTGGGAAGAAGAGGCCGATGATGTGCGTAGCGATCGTTGGCTTATCCTTATTGCCTATATGATGGGTCTTTCGGTAGGTGTCCACCTGCTGAACTTGCTCTGTATCCCTGCCATTGTGCTTATCTATTACTATAAGAAGCGCCCCAATGCAGGTGTGAAGGGCTCAATTATCGCACTTATCGTATCGGCCGTGCTCATTGCTGCTATCTTGTATGGTATCGTACCAGGTATTGTGAAAGTAGGAGGGTGGTTTGAACTGCTCTTTGTCAATGGGCTCTCCATGCCATTCAATACTGGCCTCATCATCTATATCGTGGTGTTAGTGGGTGCGCTCGTATGGAGTATATGGGAAACTCATAAGGGTGTCTCTAAGGCGCGTGCCAACATTGCATTCCTTTCAGTAGTAGCCCTTACGGGACTGCCTTTCTATGGCCATGGTGTCAAATGCGTAGTACTTGGTCTCGTGGTATTGGGTGCTTTGGCTGCATACCTCTTCAGTATGGATAAACTGAAGGAGCAATGGCGCATGAGCGCTCGTGTGATGAGCACAGCGTTGGTGTCGATTCTGATGATTGTCGTGGGGTATTCTTCCTATGCGGTTATCGTGGTTCGCTCGGCAGCCAATACGCCGATGGATCAGAACTCGCCCGAAGATATCTTTACCCTTGGTAGTTACCTCAACCGTGAGCAGTATGGCGACACTCCGCTTTTCTATGGCGGCTCTTATGCCTCGAAAATCGCTCGCAAGGTAGAGGGGCAGTACTTGGTTCCTGTCGTGAAGGAGGGGGCCAAAGTATATATGCCCAAAGAGAAGGCAAATGCCGATGAAAAGGATCAATATTTCGTAGTGCGTACCAAGCGTGAGTATATCATGGAGCCTTCGATGATCTTCCCCCGTATGCATAGTGCCGACCATGCCAACTGGCCCAATGGTGGTGGAGGTACCATTAATCTCTATGACAATTGGGTAGGTGGCATCAAGGGGCGTGAAGCTGTAGTCAACGTAGGCGGGCAAAGACAGAAAATCACGGTTCCTACGCAATTGGAGAACTTGAAGTTCTTCATCAGTTATCAGGTGAACTTCATGTATTGGCGCTATTTCATGTGGAACTTCGTGGGTCGTCAGAATGATATACAAGGCCACGGTGAAATAGAACATGGAAACTGGATCACTGGCATTAATTTTATCGACAAACTGCTCGTGGGTGATCAGACATTGTTGCCCTCAGAGCTACGCGACAATAAGGGACGCAATGTGTTCTATGGCTTGCCCTTGATTCTTGGCCTCATTGGTCTCTTCTGGCAGGCAAACCGTGGTAAGCGTGGTGCGCGACAGTTCTGGGTGGTATTCATGCTCTTCTTTATGACGGGATTGGCTATCGTTCTCTACCTCAACCAAACCCCCATGCAGCCTCGCGAACGAGACTATGCTTATGCCGCTTCGTTCTATGCCTTCGCCATATGGATCGGTATGGGTGTGGCTGGTATTGCACAAGTCTTGCAGAAACTCATCAAGAACCAGGCCGCCGCAGGTGTAGTTGCTACATTGGTATGCGTGCTGGTGCCTTTGCAGATGGTGAGTCAGACCTGGGACGATCACGATCGAAGCGATCGCTATATGGCGCGTGACTTTGGTGCCAATTATCTCAACTCGCTCCCCGAGAAGGGCAATCCCATCATCTTCACTAACGGTGATAACGACACCTTCCCCCTTTGGTATAATCAAGAGGTAGAGGGAGTGCGCACGGATAGTCGTGTATGTAACCTTTCGTATTTGCAGACTGATTGGTACATCGACCAGATGCGTCGTCCGGCTTATGACTCACCCTCAGTGCCTATCCATTGGGAACGTCTCGACTATGTAGAGGGGACAAATGATTACATTGAGATACGTCCTGAGGCAAAGGAAGCCGTACTTGACATCTACAAGAAAAATTATGCTGCGGCTAGCCGTAAGTTTGGTGCTGAGCCTTTCGAACTGCGTAATATTCTTGACTACTGGGTAAAGAGCAAGGACGAGAATCTGCACTATATACCTACAGACACAGTATACATCACCCTTGACAAGGCAGCTGTGTTGCGCTCGGGTATGTATATCCCTGAGCAGTACCGTGGCGCTACTGATGAAGAGACCATGGCTAAGATGCCTGATCGTATGGTCATCTCGCTCAAAGGACGCAACATGCTTACTAAGAACCACATCATGTTGCTCGAGATGTTGGCAAGCACCAATTGGGAACGTCCGCTCTATATGTCTACCACTGTAGGTAGTGACAACTATGTTGGGCTCGAACCCTTCTTTATTCAAGAGGGTCTGGCTTATCGTATTACTCCGTTCAACTTCCGAAAGCTCGGCCTTGCACAGAATGGTTTTGCGGTAGATAGCGAGACGATGTATGAAAATCTCATGAATCGTTTCGAGTTTGGCGGTATGAGCACCCCTGGCATCTATATTGACGAGACGATTACTCGCATGGGATATACTCACCGCCGCCTCTATACCATGTTGGCTAATCAGCTTATCCGTGAGGGCAAGAGGGATAAGGCGCTTGCGGTACTCAACAAGTGTGATGAGGAGTTCCCTGCCTCTATCCTTCCACATAACTATTGGCATAGCCAGTCGCATCAAATAGGTCAGGCTTACCTCCTCTTGGGAGAGACAGAGAAGGGTATGGATATCCTCTCGCAGGTAGCGGATAATGATATCGAGTATATCACATGGTACTTAAGCCTCGATGACAAGCATTTCGATATATCATTCGGTGAGGTGCGTAATTGCCTAAGTACATTGGTCAAGACCATCCAACTTATGGAACGCTCTACCGATAAAGAGACATTGGACCACTACTCAGCACTCTTCGATAGTCTGTATCGCGAGTTGGAGATGAGAGTAAGGTGATATGTTTATTGAACAGCCCCCACAATTCATCCGTCAACTGTACCCTTGTGCATGTTGGCGGATGAGTGCTTCTGAGCGATCCGTCTATCTTACTTTCGATGATGGCCCTATACCTAAGGTCACTCCTTGGGTGTTAGGCGTTTTGGATAAGTATAACGTCAAGGCCACCTTTTTTATGGTGGGGGACAATGTGCGTAAGCATTCCAATGAGTTCAATATGGTCATTGAACATGGACATCGCATAGGGAATCACACTTATAATCATTTGAGTGGGTTTGGTGAGCACACCAAACATTATATAGACAATATTGAAAAGGCAGCCAGCTATCTTGCAACGGATCTTTTTCGCCCGCCTCATGGCTTTATGCGGTTCGGACAATATCGTGCATTATGCAATCGCTATCGTATCATTATGTGGGATCTTGTAACTCGTGATTATGACCCTAAACTGACTGGCGAACAGGTGCTAGAGAAGGTGAAGCGATATGCTCGTCCTGGTTCAATTATTACCTTCCATGATTCGCTTCGCTCCGTTAATAACCTCTACTATGCTCTCCCTCGTGCCATCGAATGGCTCCTTGCCGAAGGTTATACCTTTAAGGTGTTCGATTAAAAGATGAAGGCAATAATATTGATGTTTACCTAGTTCATGTATTTTCCGCGTTAGTAACTCTTAGTTTTCCTCCTTACGACTTTCGTTTCCTCCTCCTTACTCGGAATAATCAAAGTGAACTTTGCTTCTACCCTCGCTCGTTCGTCGGTTCGCACCTCAGCAGAGATTAAGCAAGCTTATCTTT
>JAZONP010000182.1:0-12659 GCA_045654565.1 Bacteroidaceae bacterium | reverse complement strand
GTGTACGGCTCCAGCAGCACCGCCCTCGGACTGCATTTCCTGTACGAGTACTGTCTCGCCGAAGATGTTCTTACGGCCCTGAGCTGCCCACTCGTCGACATACTCAGCCATTGTTGATGACGGGGTGATAGGATAGATAGCTGCTACCTCGGTGAACATATACGAGATATGCGCAGCGGCCTGATTACCGTCACAGGTGATAAATTTCTTTTGCTTAGCCATAGCTTTTATGATTTACTATTTAACAATTTCTATTTTACCCAATATTATACCTTTATTTATTTTAGTACAAGAATCCAAAGAGCCATAAGGGAATTTCATTTCCACGACCTAGCTCACGTTTCTGCATAACATAGTAGATGTCAGACTTGTTCTTCTTACGAAGTCCCTCGGTACATACACGGAACTGCAGTTTTCCATCTACAATGAAAGACAACCCCTTCGCGCCCTTACTCACCGTATGATCTTTCCACAGCGAATTAGCAAGAAAAGTCTCGAGCACATCTTGCTCTGCCACCTTCACAGGATAGATACTATATATCAGATTGGTATTATGGAGCATAATCTTGGCTGGTTTCTTAGGGAACGATTCGCCAGGATTATACACCATGTTGATAAGTCTCGCATCAGCCAAATACTTAATATAGTTCATCACCGTAGCACGCGAGGTATTTATAGCAGCCGCCAACTTACTCACATTGGGTGCTGTAGGCCCATTCACTGCCAACAAGTAGAGCAGTTTCTTGATCTTAGCCAAATACTTCAACTCCATCTGCTGCACAATGAGGATATCCACCTCAATCATAGCATTCATCGTCTTCAGCAAATTCTCTGCAAAGTTACGTTTCTCAAGGAAGAAGGGGTAAAATCCATGATGCAAGTAATTCTGGAAGAAGGCATTGGGACTAACCTTAGGAAGAATCGTACGAGCAATTTGCTCATGATCTGCAAGAATTTCCTCCAACGTATAACTACGGAAATTATTACCCGTCATGAGGTTCAGGTACTCACGGAAAGAGAGGCCACGCAGATTATAAGGTTTAGCAATGCCATTCAACTCAGGATTTTCATCCTTGAGACGCATCACCGACGTACCTGTAAAGACGATTTTCAATGTCGGGAATCTATCATAACACTCACGCAACTGATGACTCCAATTAGGAATCTTAAACACTTGATCGACGAGCAACACCTTACCTCCACGACGAATAAACTCTTCCGCAAATGAGACTAGACTATTTCCTTGGAAGTAGAAGTTATTCATATTCACATACAAGCACGAACGATCATTGCGGAAACGCTCTTGCGCGTATTGGATAAGAAAAGTCGTCTTTCCCACTCCACGCGTACCCTTGATGCCAATCAAACGGTCATTCCAATCAATCTCGTCCATCAACGCACGTCGTACTGGCGCTTCTGTATGCGCCAACAAATATTCGTGTGTTTTGTAGAATGCTTCCATATAGTTTCGATTCCTAAAATTAATTCCGACTGACAAAGATACAATCTTTTTCTTGTTTTGCAAAGTTAAGATTGCAAAATATTGTTATAAATTCTATTTTTTTAAGAGAGCCCAATACACCCTCACTATTCCATACACACACATAGCTGATACCCCATCCCTTGTTGACCATCTGCAAAAAAACACTTATCTTCGCGGTATGGACCAAATTACGATTTTCAACCCCGAGCATGATATGGCATTAGCAAACGGGGACCGCCACTTCATAGCCCCTCGAAATATACGAGAGATGTCTCGCGACCTCACCCCACTCATGGATGTCATAGACGATGAGGAGATATTGGTATGGGGATGGGATCATGCCGTAAAGGTCCAGTTGCTACGAATGGGCGTTACCGAAACGATGCTCCCCACCGACGCATCACTGATAGCATTACGCAAGTACTCGGAACGCCAATCAGCACATCACTTGCTCCACGCCTTTCACGCCGCTCACCCCGATGGTCCCTACGCCGGTGAAAGCATCCTTGCACACTGCATAGACGATATTCCCATTTACGCCGCACAGCATGGGCACATAATCCTCAAAGACCCACTCTCAAGCAGCGGCAAGGGATTGCGGCATGTAAATTTCAACGACAACAACAACGTTAACGAAAACACCGACGAGAAAGGAGCGTCGGTTGCGACGACGGGAGGCTTATCTTCCCAAAGAAGTACTGCTTGCTGTAACGAAAGCCATTGTTTGGATGGGAAGTCGACGTCATCGTCAACGTTTAAAAAAGTCGAGAACTGGGCCAATGCCCTCATCCGTCGTCATGGTTACCTCACAGCAGAGCCCTATTATGACAAGGTACAAGATTTCGCCATGGAGTTCTGCATCCGCGACAGACAATGTCACTTTATCGGTTACTCACTCTTCACTACTAACCTCCATGGCCGGTACGAGAGCAATCTGCTCATGCCAACCTCTGAAATCGAAAACGAGCTTACCCAATACATCCCCCACTCCACTCTCCACGAGGCGCGCAATTGGATCATCAGCCACCACGACCACATCATTCCAAAGGAATGGGACACCACGAAGTTTCCGCTCTACTTCGGCATCGACATGATGGTGGTAAAGAACGGTAAACAATTCACAATTGACAATTCACAAATAACAATTAAAGATTCAGAAATCAGAAAACGGAAATCAGAATTTGTCCTCCATCCCTGCGTCGAGATCAATCTCCGCCTCAACATGGGCATCATCGCCCACGAGGTGCACCGCAAGTTACTTGCACCCAACACAAAAGGCACCTTCCACATCACGTCATTCACTAGCGGAGAGGAAGCAGAACAATTTTACAAGGAACACACCGAACTACATCCCGCCACATACAACGAGGGGCGTATCGTCTCAGGCTATCATCCCCTGACACCAATACACCCCTATACGCGGCATCATGCCTACATCATCTGCAGGCCAAGTTCCATCTTACCTTAAGGCAATAATCTTAGCTGTACATATTGAGTATAGCCTCGTACAATTCCTGTTTCCCGCTGATTTGCTGCGGCTCGCCATGTTGCTTTGCATAAGCCACCAGCTCTTCTATTCCAAGCTCTCCCTCCTCAAAGGCTTTTCCTTCCCCAGAGTCAAACGAGGCGTATCGCTGTGCCAGCATCTGACGATAGGGCGACTCCTCGAGCATCTGTGCAGCCGACTCAAGCGCACGTGCCATAGCATCCATGCCCGCGATATGAGCAATGAAGATATCCTCTAGATCAGTCGAGTTACGACGTGTCTTGGCGTCAAAATTGGTTCCCCCCGTACCAAATCCCCCATTACGAATGATGTGAATCATTGCTTGCGTCAGTTCATAGTTATCGATGGGGAACTGGTCGGTGTCCCATCCATTCTGATAGTCGCCACGGTTGGCATCGATAGAGCCCAGCATGCCGTTGTCGACAGCTACGGCCAGCTCATGCTCGAAGGTGTGTCCCGCGAGTGTGGCGTGGTTCACCTCGATGTTCACTTTGAAATCCTTGTCCAGTCCGTGTGCCTTGAGGAATCCGATGACCGTCTCCGTGTCCACGTCGTACTGGTGCTTGGTGGGTTCCATGGGCTTGGGTTCGATGAGGAAGGTGCCAGTGAATCCCTTGGCGCGGGCATAGTCACGTGCCTTAGTGAGCATCATGGCCAGGTGTTCCTTCTCGCGTTTCTGGTCGGTGTTGAGCAGACTCATGTATCCCTCGCGTCCGCCCCAGAAAACGTAGTTCTCGCCACCTAGCTCAATGGTAGCATCAATGGCATTCTTAATCTGTACCGCAGCACGGGCCACCACGTCAAAGTTGGGATTGGTAGCCGCACCGTTCATGTAGCGCTTGTGCCCAAACACATTGGCCGTGCCCCATAGGAGCCTGATGCCCGTCTCCTGCTGTTTCTGCTTGGCGTAGGCCACCATCTCCTTGAGGTTTGTCTCGTACTCCTCGATGCTGTCGCCCTCGCTCACGAGGTCCACGTCGTGGAAGCAGTAGTAGTCGATGCCTATCTTCTGCATAAACTCAAAGCCCGCATCCATCTTATCCTTGGCAGCCTGCAGGGGGTCTGTGGCGGTGTTCCAAGGAAAATCCTTGGTGCCTCCGCCAAATTGGTCGCTACCCTCGGCACACAGCGTATGCCACCACGCCATAGAGAAGCGCAGCCAATCCTTCATCTTTTTACCCATTATCACCTTTTCCGCATCGTAATAACGAAATGCCATAGGATTTCTACTGTCTCGTCCTTCGTATTGAATCTTGCCGATTCCAGGAAAAAATTCTTTTGCCATAAGTTATGGATATTTATAGTTTTTTCATTTGGGATAATATCTCCTTCCAGTTTTCATAAGTCTCCTGCGTTGCTTCCACATCTCTTTCTTCAGGTTCTATAGTCTCTAATTGCTGTAAAGCAGCAAAGGCTTCGTGATAATCACGATATATACCAACCCCGATACCTGCAGCCCGAGCAGCACCTACCGAGCCGTCAGTGTCGTACAGATAGATGACAGCCCCCGTCACATCAGCCAACGCCTGACGAAAAAGTGGGCTTAGATACATATTGGCATTTCCTGCATGTATACGTTTCACCTCCATACCCATCTGTTCCATCACCTCTATGCCATACTTAAAGGCAAAGGCTATACCCTCTTGTGCCGCACGCAGCACGTGGGCTCGTTGATGGATATTAAAGTTGAGCCCATGCAGGCTACACCCTAGTTCATGGTTTTCCAATACCCGTTCAGCACCATTACCAAAGGGAAGTATCGACAGCCCATCAGCTCCAATAGGCGCCGTGGATGCGATACGGTTCATCTCTGTATAGGAAAGATTGTCAGCCAACATATTACGCCGCAGCCACGAGTTCAAGATTCCTGTGCCATTGATACAAAGCAGCGCACCGAGACGAACCTGTTCTTCGGAATGATTCACATGAGCAAAGAGATTCACCCTCGACTTAGGATCATATGCCACGTTACCCAGCACACCATACACCACCCCTGAGGTTCCAGCCGTAGACGCAATCTCTCCCGGTTCAAACACACCCAAAGAAAGCGCATTGTTAGGTTGATCACCTGCGCGATAGGTTACGGGAATACCGGCAGCTAATCCCAACTCAGCCGCCGCAGCATCAGTTACCTCTCCTTGTATGGCAAAGGTAGGCCGCAAATCCGGAATCATCGAAGAGTCAAAGCCATAATGCTCCATCACGTCTGCCGAGAGGCGGTTCTCACGGAAATCCCAAAAGATACCTTCCGACAGTCCTGACACAGTAGTGCAAGCCTCTCCCGTAAGTCGCAAGGCAATATAATCACCTGGCAGCATGACCTTATCGATTTTAGCGTATAGCTCAGGCTCATTCTCCTTTACCCATGCCAATTTTGAGGCGGTAAAGTTTCCTGGTGAATTAAGCAGATGCTCTAAGCAGCGTTTCTCACCAATAGCTGCTAAAGCCCGTTCTCCATAGGACACAGCGCGCGAGTCACACCATATGATCGATGGCCGCAATGCGCGGCCCCGCTTGTCGACGCACACCAATCCATGCATCTGATACGATAGGCCAATGGCCACCACCTCATGACCTCGAGCATGTGCAGTGTTCATTATATCGGCCGTAGCCTCCTTCAAATAACCCCACCATTTATCAGGATCTTGTTCTGCCCATCCTGGCTGCAAGGCTGTTATGGGTGCCTCAGTCTTGGGATAAAAAGCAGAGGCCACACATCGGCCGCTTTCCGCATCTACAAGACTTGCCTTTACAGACGAGCTCCCAATATCGTAACCCACCAAGTACTTCTTCATATATATACTCTTCTCGCTGCTCGCATTCGGTGTCCCTTACCACAACTTACACAATGTTTCGCACTGCAAAAAAATCTGCTCCACATCACTCAGCTGAACCGACACGGCAAATATCACCGACACCAACGACGAAAGCGAATGTGTTTCTCATACGTAATACAATAAAATCCATGTCGTGAGTGCAAAATAAATAAAAAAACACCTATTACACAATCTATCAATCGTTTTTTTACAGAACTTTCGTCATAACATAAAGACATCCACAGCACAACAGCACTACATAAATATTTTGCATTTTGCATGTTTGTTCGTACCTTTGTTCTCCGATAACAACAAACGATTATGGAAGAGAACTTTGACATACGCCGTCAGCAGATGGGTGGCAAGGATAAGGATTACGAGAATGCGCTACGCCCTCTCCGTTTCGAAGACTTTTCGGGACAGGACAAGGTGGTAGACAATCTGCGCATCTTTGTCAAGGCAGCCCGCCTACGTGCCGAGGCTTTGGACCACGTGCTACTGCATGGTCCTCCCGGCTTAGGTAAGACAACGCTGAGCAATATCATAGCCAACGAGTTGGGTGTTGGGTTTAAAATCACCTCAGGTCCCGTACTCGACAAGCCAGGCGACCTCGCCGGCTTGCTCACCTCATTGGAGCCCAATGACGTGCTCTTTATTGACGAAATACACCGCTTGTCTCCTGTTGTGGAGGAGTACCTCTATTCAGCCATGGAGGACTATCGCATCGATATCATGATTGACAAGGGTCCTTCGGCCCGAAGCATACAGATCGACCTCAACCCCTTCACTCTCGTAGGTGCCACCACGCGTAGCGGTATGCTCACAGCACCCCTGCGTGCTCGCTTCGGCATCAACATGCACCTCGAGTACTACGACAACGAAGTACTCACGCGCATCATCTCTCGTTCGGCCGACATCCTTGGCGTGCCATGCGACTACGAGGCTGCCAACGAGATTGCACGTCGCAGCCGCGGAACGCCCCGTATCGCCAACGCCCTCTTGCGTCGTGTGCGCGACTTTGCTCAGGTGAAGGGTTCGGGCGACATCGATCTCGAGATAGCACGCTACGCACTAGAAGCACTCAACATAGACCGTTACGGACTCGACGAGATAGACAACAAGATCCTCTGCACCATCATCGACAAGTTTGGCGGAGGTCCTGTAGGTCTTGGCACCATAGCCACAGCCATAGGTGAAGACCCCGGCACATTGGAAGAGGTGTATGAGCCCTTCCTCATCAAAGAAGGTTTCCTCAAGCGTACGCCCCGTGGACGCGAGGTCACTGAGTTGGCTTACAAGCATCTTGGGAAGAGCGTTTATCAAAACATACGTGGACTATTTGATTGATAGCACAAGCATAAAAAAACAAAGAGAAGAAGACCTTGGTCCTCTTCTCTTCTTTTTATCTATAAATTCTTCACTACTGTGCAAAAGCCATACCGATTCGTATGCCGTCGTACTTCTCAAACAGTGCACCGAGCAGTGCCAACGTACCGCTATTGCTATTTGAGCCCAATCCTTTGAGCATACGTAGCAAACCATCGCTCTGATATACAAGGTTTATCATATCAGCATCATACACTACGTTAGCCACGGTCTTAAACATACCGAAGGTCATTGTCAACTCCTTTGTTCCTTGATTAAGAACATAGCTACCCTCTACATAACGGTCACCCATGACAAACATAAAGGTATTATCCTCCTTGAAGGTAATAGAGCACACGCCCTCACGTATATTGAACTTTGCCAGATATTGGTCCACCTTAGCCTCCAACTGCGTAGCAACGACATCACTACCAAGCGAGGCCAATGCATTCTCACTCTCAAAGACAAAGGCTGAGCCCTTGAAATTCCAAGTACCCACAAGAGTTGCCTCATCGACAGTTGTAAAAGCCTCGAGCACAGAGCCCAGCAAACCGGATATCACTCCATTGGTAGTCAGCGCAGTACCATCCTCATTCGCTACGGCCGAGCCATTACCTGCCAACGAACTCAATAGCCCCCCCAACACACCTGCCGTATCACCGGTCTGAGCAACCTCCGTAGAGGCCGTTGGCGCTGTTGCAGCTGGAGAGACATAATCCTCATTCAATGACAACACGCTACCACAAGAGGAAAGCATGGCAGCGACAGCACATGTCAAGAATAACTTTTTCATATCCGTATTTGTTTATTCTTCTGTTTCATCCTCCTCAGGAGCAAAATCGGTAATCCCTGCAGCTACGAGAATGTTATACCATTGGATGAGCTTGCGCACATGAGTCATATATACACGATCGCGATCATAGTTGGGCAACACCTCTGCGAAGAAGTCGGCCAACTCCTCATTCGAAGCCTTCTTGTGGTCTACCGCGCAGGCAGCTCCCTCGCACTTAGCCTTCACATTCTCAAGCACCTGCCACAGAGGCACCTCCTCATCATCGGTATACATAGCGATATCGCCAAGTGCCACTACCTTATCAATACCATGAATAGGCATGCGCTTCTTGGTAGCATCAAGAGCCTCAACGATAAGCATATTGCGACCACTGGATACAAGCTTATATAAACCGGGTTTACCGGCTATAGACAATACAGTTTTAAGCATAATAGTTTTCTTTTTAAAGGTTTATTTTTTATTACAAAGACAAAATTAATGTAAATTTTCGGTTAACCGAAGACAATATAGGTTTATTTGTCAGAAATTCTGCTGAGCAACCCAAGCGTCTGCTGTATCAGCGAATGTATTCCATCGTTGTACACCACCTTATCGGCTTGTTTGAGATACTCCGCATCGCTCTGCTGCCTCCTCATGCGGCTACGCACCGCCTCCTCACCCGACCCGTCACGCGACATTGCACGTCTCAGGCGGATATCCTCTGGAGCATGCACCAGCCACACCTCATCCACGTCGGCCTTCATCCTAGCCTCGACGAGTATGGCACTCTCTACCGCCACCACATTCCTACCCGTCTGTTGTGCCCACCGTCTGAAATCGACACGCACCACGGGGTGCACGATACGATTGATCTGTTTCACTCGCCCTTCATCGCAAAACATATAGGCTGCCAGATATGCTCTATTGAGCATCCCATCGGGGGCATACACCTCGGGACCTACAACTTCGATGAGAGCTTCACGAATCTCTCCACTTTGCCGCATCAACCTCTTGGCCTCACTATCGCAATCGTAGACAGGCACATCCATCAACCTGAGCAGACTCGACACCACGGACTTACCACTACCAATACCTCCAGTGACACCTATTATATATGGAGCGGATGATACCATACCCATTCTTTTACATCCAAGTTCCCATTTCGATAAGGTAGTCCACCTCTGCTGGCTCTATCACAACATTCGTCACATTACCCGGCATCTCATCCACCGAGAGGGTCACCCTACCCGATGCATTCTCATTGAGTTGGCTATGACGAACACGTACTTTGAAATCCTTTTCCGTCACCTCACGGAAGTCATTCAGCCCCACACGGAATCTAACAGTCACCTTCGAGGGGAAGGTTTTCAGATGCTGACCATAGGGAAACATATATCCTTCGACAGGCACCACCACACTCTTCACCACATAGGGGCTCACCGCTGCCTTGAGCGCCACTTCTGAGGGCTCATAGCGCACGCCACGCTTGCCCTTCGTCAGATCGATCGTGTAGTTCACCGAGTCGGTCAACCCCACGAGATAGATATCCGACACATATACGGCCTTCATCGTATCTCTAACTTGCGGAGCGACATACACCACCACACTATCAGGTACCATGCGCACCTGCTCCATGGTGTACTGACTGTTTGCCTCTATCACCCCTTGCCAGCGCACAGGAAGTTTCACGCCACGCGCATCAGCGACATAGTATTGTAGCGTGTCCAACGAGACAGAGACGATAGATGTTGTCGAGGCCAGTCCTTCGCTCAACAGCTTGTTCAACTCGACACCATGGATAGCCGTATGGCCCATGACATTCGCATAGTGTCGATGGTCAATGACTAGGGTCTTCATCAGTCCGCGCGCCTTATACTCCACCAGTTTGTCACCTCTATCCTTGAGCACCACCTCAATCTCTTTGGGCAGTTCTTCGGTGACGACAAGATGTTCAGGCAGACGTTTCAGTTCCAGTCTGACCTTATACTTCATCTCATACTCCTGATTCATTGTCATCAGGTACCAAAAGATGAAGGCGGCAAACAGGAAGAATAAAAACACGAGAAACTCCCCGCTGTCATTGACACGCAGGAAGTTTCTCAGGAAGTTTTTCTTTTGCCCTTCTTGTTGTGGCTGTTTCTCGGCCATCGTCTTCTTACTTCTGGGGCGCATTCAACGATGCGTCGGCATATATAGATGACTTATCAACCTTGATCTTCACACCTGTAGCAATTTCTACCACTACGATGCTGCGACCGTTCTCATTGATAATATCCTTCACTGTGCCATAGATACCACCATTTGTCACCACCTGCTGACCGGGAGCCAGGCTATTACGGAAAGCCTCGATAGCCTTCTGCTGGTTGCGCTGCGGACGAATCATAAAGAACCACATGATAACGAACATCAACACCAACATGATGATGGGCGATGACAAGAAAGAGGTTGTACCTCCAGCTGCTTGTGCTTGCAATAACAACATAGTATTCCTTTTTTTTATTAGTTAGTAAATTATCCTTTTAACTTATTTCTTGTTCAGTTTGTTCTCGTTCTTGAGTTGGGTTACGATACCATCGAGCATACCATTGATAAAGCTAGCGCTCTTGGGCGTACTATATATTTTAGCAATCTCCACATACTCGTTGAGCGACACCGATACGGGTATTGAGGGAAACGAGAGAATCTCTGCCAATGCCACCTGCATGATAAGAATATCCATGAAGGCAAAACGCTCCATATCCCAGTTCTTGGCATTGTTCTCCATCAGTTTGCGGTATGCATCAGCATTGGCAATAGCCGTGCGAAGAAGTTTACGTGCAAACTCTTTATCCTCAGCATCCTTATATTCTGGCATCAGTTCCTGTTCGGCACCATTCTCGGGATCAAAACGTTTGATGGTCTTCAGCACGAAGGTATCCACGATAGCCTTATCATCGTTCCAATAGAGGCTCTGTTCCTCCAATATCTCATCGATTTCCTCGTTCTGAGCAATCGTTGAGCGGTAGAGTTTACGCCACAATTCGCGGTCATCCTCATAGGTCAGCGTCTCCTTGGCCATATACTCCTGATAGGTCTTGGTAGCCTCGATACGCTCAAAGAGATGCTTCACGAAGTCGCCCTCATCGTCCCAAGTACGCTTTTGGTTGGCGCGAAACTCCTCGAGTTGTACATTCTGCATCAACTGTGCCATGAAGGCATTGTCAATAAAGCGAGTATTGGGATTGAGGTCCTCCTCTGTAGGACGCAGCTTGTGGCGACGATTATCGATGCGGCGATCAGCAAATTGTGTAACCTCTATCATCAACGTCAGCAGATACTTGTACAAGTCGTAAGCTTTAGACATGCTATAGAACAACTCCTTCTCTGCAGCCTCTAAATTTCTGCCTCCATTTTGATAGTAGGCATAGACAATCTGAATCACCTTCAGCCTGATAAGAACTCTATTAATCATAACTCTTTATGAAATTTTGTGCGAAGGTAGTGAAAATCGACAGAACAGCCAAATCTCAACGAGCGAATGTAGAGAAAATGCTTGTATTTTCTATACTGAGCGCCGACGCGGAGCAATAGCGTCGGTTGCAACGACGGGAGATTTATCTCCCCCAAGGAGCGGCTTTAGCCAACAGAGATTCAATAATAAAATTAAAGGAGATAATATAGCAGTTGTCCACTAACACTAAAATCTCATCGATGGTGTCATCCCGACAAAACGAAGCGCCGAGGGATCTCGCGCTGGGACTCTGCCAGGGCACTCTGCGAGATTTCTCGCTTTACTCGAAATGAACGAGACGTTTTGGACAACATCTATATTATTGCCAAATTAAATCTCAACGAGCGAAAGTAGAAGAAATGCAAGTCTACACTACCTATAAAGCAACTCCGCCCCTCACGATAGTGGGAGGCGGAGTTTATATTTCCGAGCTCAAGGCTCATTGCTCACAGCTCATCGCTCATAGCTCTTACTCAGCCAAGATACCGAGCTCGGCACCTGAGGCGAAGTCGTTGCCAGCCTGTGAACTGAGGGCGGTGAAGCGGATGTAGCGTGCCTTGACGGGCTTGTCGAGCATCACGCGCTTCAGTTTGCTGTCGTTGGCAAAGGCACCCTCGGCTACGGGGTCGCCCCAGTTCTTACCGTCGTTAGACACCTGGAGGCGGTAGTCCTTGATGTTGCCGTTGGGACCATCCTGACGGGGCAGGTAGGTGAAGCCGGTGATGGTCTTCACCTCGCCAGCGTCGAGGTCTACCCAGTGGGGATACTTGGCCACGGTCACTGAGTACATGGTGTGCCAGATGGTGTTCACGTCGTTGTCCACGAGGTGGCTGGCGTTGCCGCTACCTGACTCCTCGCTACTGGTGAAGATAACCTCGGTGTTGATCTTCTCGATCTTGGCATAGGTCATGGTCACCTTGAGTTCGGGCTTCTCCTTGTAATAAGCGGTGATGGTACCACCATCGCGGAAGGGGATGGGCTCGGTGTACTTCACGGCCTTAGCCTTACGGCCTGTGCCAATCTTGTACATCACGGTAGCACCCTCGATGCCGCTCTCTATGGCGATGTCGCCATTCTTCTGCTGGGTCATGAGTAGGGGCTTGTCTCCAGCGGTAGCCACATCGGCACCACCCCTGGCATCGGCGGGACGGATGATGAATCCCATGCGTGTGGGAGCACCAAAGGCACGGTCGTGCACGAGCGGACCGCCCTGACCACATGAGTTA
>JAZONP010000181.1:0-5930 GCA_045654565.1 Bacteroidaceae bacterium | reverse complement strand
CACATTGTGTTGCCGCCATTGGTCAGTAAGGTCTTTGCGTATCTCGATGCTCTTGAGGCGTTGGTTTATCCAGTTGTCCGAGTAGCCCAACCGCTTGTAGTCCGCCATTGCCTGGTGTATGCTCAGCTCTGGGTCTTGCATCTGGTCTATGCGCTCGGCTGCCACCTGAGCCATCCATCGCTTAAACGGTTCGGCTTTGGGCGATGGTATGGACTGTATGATACGGAAAAGTTGCTCGGTATCAGCAACATCGGTAAGACGCATCTTGCCGTCTGCTGCACGAAGTTTCAACTGGTGACAATTTGTCACCGTTTCATTTCCTTCTTCTTTAAGGCGTTGTTTTAGTTTGTTCCAGTACTTTCGAGCCGTCAGCGCATCTTTGCTGTCTGTCAGCACATCCACAACATCTACAATGGAGAAATACCATTTCTCCTGCTCATCGTCCCATGCGGTGCGCACGCGCTTCTCTTCGAATAACTTTATCGCTTCTTTCGTTCCCATACCAAGGTGATTTTATTGCAGCAAAGTTAGCAATTTAATTTAATAACCGCATAGAAATAGGCGATTTCATTGTATTGGTTGTTTATGTTGTTACACGAATTTTATTTATGGTTAATTCATGGGCAATTCACGGAAATTTATGTTGAAAAAAGGGAACACGAAACGAAGTTCGCCGCCCGCAGGGGCTAAAGGCAATGCTCATGAATTAATCACGAATTAGCCACGAAAACCTTTGCTGCTACTTCTTCAGTTGCTCCTTCAGCGTACTCACCATCTTGCTGTGGTCGCGCAGGTCGTTGCGCAAGGCGTAGTTGCCCTCCTTGTCGACAAGCACGTAGGAGGGGATGCCCGTGATGCCAAACTTTTTCTTGGTGAGGAATCTCCATTGGTCATCATTCACGCGATAGTGGATGCCCTTGATGTTGGGGATGGTCTCAGCATATACGTTCGAGGGGGAGGTCTCGTTGGCGATATACACCCATACGAGGTCTTCGCTGGCGAGCTCGCCCGTCTTGTAAGGCTCGTTCTCCTTGATGGCACTGCGGCAAGGGCCGCACCAGGTGTTCCAGAAATCTACCAACACAACCTTGCCCTTGTGTGGGGCGATGATATGCTCAAACAGCACTTCAGGAGCTATATCCTTGACATCTATGATGTTGTTGTCGAGTTTGGCCAACGCCTCTGTCGTCTGATGCTGTACATCAGCAATAACCTCTGCGTAGAACTCGGGCTTGGCCAAGCCCTTGCGCAAAGCCTCAATGATTGTTTCTTCCATACGGTATCGACGTGCTGAAGCAACAGAATTATGGGTAACATAGAGGTCAAAGAGTTCAAGAATCTTTCCGTAGTCCAACTTTTGTGTGCATTTGGCTATCATATAAGGTTCCTTTGTAAGCAGCAGGTATGGGCTACCCACATCGACAAGGCCATAAATCCGCTCATAATGTTCAGACTTCAAGGGATCAAGTGCAGCTGCTTCCTCCTCGGACAGGACATAACGTCGGAGATCGTTTTCGAGAATGCCCAAGCAATCGACAAAGGTGCCTCTCTTGGCAATCTCCTTCTGCCATGCGTGGCAGGGGTAGTTGTCTACAAAGTTGCATAGGGCTTGGTAGTTCTCTATCAAGCGGTCGGTGTATTCGTCAGCGGTGATGTTCTCAAACAAGTTTCTTGATATGCCAAGCGAGTCGGGTAGGTTCCATTCTACCGAAGGCAGATTGTTCAGGTCATCGTAGCGGCTACCCTTGGTCCAACAACCCTTTATGGAAGGTACTCCTACGGGCTCGTCATAGTTGTACATCAAGTCCTTGTTGACGTGAGCAAGGTTGACATAGAGGTCTATGCTGTCGCCCGGAGCAAAGAAGAAGTGCTCGTGTCCTTTGCCGTTGATGACGATGTACGAACTGCCCGTACCGTACTGACGGAAGGAGACCGTGCCCTCTCCTGTCTTGGGGTCGAGATACACATCTATGCTGCGTTGCCCCTCGAAAGTGGTATTCACAGGCAGTGTCATATACCTCACCAATCCCTCGCGATAGCCCAGCAGATGCACATTGATGGTGACATCGCCTATCTCGTAGGCATACTGAGGCATCTCTCCCTCGGCCTGAGGTATCTGTTGTAACGCTTCGGGCAATCCTTCCGGTCTGTTGGCATCGCGCTCCCCTGTCAGGTCTACATCGTAGATGCGCCAATCATTCTTGGCATCACTCTCGATATAGTCGAATGATGTGCATCCCTTGGGAAGTGGCTCGAACAAGAGGGTGAAGCACGAGTCGCCATCCGCGGGCATATAGAGTTCCTGGTCAATCTCCACATCTCTGCTGCCAAGTAACCTGTATTCCACACCTTGCGCAACAAGGTGGGTGTATGAGGGCACTCTGACCCATTCGTTCGGGCGGCTGAATCCGCGTACGGTGAGCACCGTGGCCGTGTCGGTGAGCTCCACCTTCTCGAAGACGATACTGGTAGTGTTGGATGCTCCTACCAACGGGAACTCAATCACTTTGTTCTCTTTCGCACACGCCCCCAGCAGCACCGCCACGGCAAGGGCAAGGAATAGTTTGGTTGGTTTCATTGTGTTCTTCTTGTGTGTTATTCCATCTATAAGACGGAGAAAAGCCCCGAAAGTTACAGTGAGGTGAAAATTTATTTATGATTGCTAGCGGGCTAAAGGCAATCCCTCACGAATCAATTCTTCTTTTTACCCAGATCCTCCAACGTTTTAATGGAGAACAGGTAGTCGCGCTCCACATCGCTGATGGTGCGTTGCTTGTATTTGCGGTACTCCGTGGTAGCATGCTCCATAGCCTCCTCGTGTGATACGCTGCCATTGTCTTGCAGCAGTTGCTCACCGGTCATTGTCAGAATCCTGTCCAGATAGGCCGCCCAGTCGTTCATCGTCATCGCCTGCTCACGCTCGGCTTGGCGCTCGGCAAAGTCCAAGTATCCCGACACGAGCTGTCCCATTGCGCGGAGTTCCTTGTCGTTCAAATAGTTCTTTGCAGTTTTCGCTTCATTTAAGGTGGGGTGGTTGCCCTTAAAGGTCAGCAGGCCCATAAAGTCCTTTTCGGCATCGGCACGTTCCACAATCAGTTCTGCCGCCGTATGTCCGTGAATGGCATAGTGTATTTTGTTTTGCACCTTCTTGAAGAACTCCTGCGACACTTGTGCCCGTGGGTCATAGTCAATGCTTGTAGCATATATCTCCAGTATTTGGCGGTAGAGCACCTTTTCCGTGGCACGGATATCTCTGATGCGTTCCAACAACTCCTTCCAATAACTGCCGCCGCCCAGTTTCTTCAGTCTTTCGTCATCAAGAGTAAAGCCTTTGACGATGTATTCCCTTAACCGCTCTGTTGCCCACTGTCGGAATCTTGTGGCAATGAGGGAACGCACACGATAGCCGAGAGCGATAATCATATCCAGATTATAGTGTTCAACTTCGCGTTCCACGTTGCGTGAGCCCTCAGTTTGAACTGTTCGGAATTTCCGAACAGTTGCCTCTTTTGCAAGTTCGCCCTCCTCGAAGATGTGTTTAATATGCTCACTTACATTCGATTTGCTCGTTTGGTACAACTCGCACATCTGTGCTTGTGTAAGCCACAAGGTCTCCTCCTCGAGTTTTACATCAATCTTTGTCTTGCCATCGTTGGCTGTATATATGATAACTTTATTCTCGGGCATAATACGATTCTGCAACATTTATAGTGCGAAGATACGACAATACAAACTAATAAGCAAGCATTTATCATCTATTACGTCTTTGGTTTCACTCTATCATCTTAATCACCCCCTCCAGCGCATTGAGGTCGCGAGGGTCGGCATTCACGTCGAGGATGTTGCCATTGCGGTCGATGAGTTTGTAGGTGGGGTAGCTGTTCACTCCAAGGTAGTTCTCGATGGTGGCTTGCTGCTCGGTGGGGAGGTTGTAGTGCACCACGTTGTCGCCCGTCACATTGTATTCCTTGATGACATTCTTCCAAGACTCTTCACTGGAGCAGTTGGCGAGGTAGAGGTATACGATATCATAGTCCTTCAAGTGCTCGTACTCCTCTTGGCTGTTCTTCAAAGCCGCCTTGCAGGGGCCGCACCAGGTGCCCCAAACGTCGAGCAGGATGATCTTGCCCTTGTAGGGTTCGATGAGTTTGCGCAGTATCTTCTCGCCATCGCTCATGTCCTTCACGATGTCTGATGACATTAAATTGTTGTTAGGCAAGTCGCGACGTTGTATAGCAAGATACCTCTCGTTCAATTCTGTCACTACAGCTCTGGCGGCAGGCAACGACAATTCTTTCTCCATCCAAGAACTGATTTCAGGATAAAGGGGCATACGCGTATTGTCTATTTGCATACATAGCCTGCGAGCAATAATTATATCGCGTAATTCAGGTGTATAGGGAATGCTTTCGAACACACTCATAGAATGATTGCAGATGATTTCTATGCTCAATTCTTTCTGCATTCGAGGAATAAGGTTGTTCAGCGTACTCATTATTTCATTTACATAGTAGGTCTCTTCTATGTTTTTTCTTTCCTCAGCCGTCCTTGCTGCACGCATAGCTGACTTCACCTTATCGAAATTGTCTACAGCATAACGTTCCTCCTCGGTCAATGTAATCGTTTTCTTATCGGCCATAATCTTAAGATAATCTACGGCTGTCATTTTCTTGACATCTATTTGTCCGATATAGTCACGAAGGAACGTATTGTAATCACGATAGAGAGTATAAGGATGTATCTTCTCCCATATATGTTTGGCTGCATAGCCCATAAATTCTTTAGGGACTGTAGGTGCAGCGACATAGTATCGTGCCTGCATCAGACTCTCTCCATGTCCTGCGATATAGTATCCTTTTACGTAATCGATGTATCGTTGCGAGAGTTTGGGATGACTCGCTATACGCTCTTCCAGTTCAGCGTCCAATGCTTTATGTACACTATCCACTGATTCCATGAATGCTATTGCCTCTTCATAAGTAGCACCATCATGCGGAATGCGCTTATTGAGCCAACTGTGCGGATAAGTTATCAACTCATTCTGCAAGCGCACATCGGCACCCATAAACATTTTTTGTCCTGAAGAGAAGTCATGAAGGAAGAAATAACTCTCGTTCGGTTCAAACACGGTACTGACTTTGCTTCTACCCCAGTCCCAATCAACGAATGCTTGTGAAGTATTGAGTAGTGGAATCTTTAGTGTGAATCGTCCCAGTGAATCCAAAGGTGTAGAGAAGCTCTCTTGCTCATCGATGATTATGTTTTGGATATCCACCACAAACTCCTTCCCTTTCTGCCATGCTTCGGCGGGCATATCCTTGAGCCAGCCCACGATAGTCACGCTGTCGCCCATGCGATAGCCGTTGTCCTTGAAGCCTTGTCGGTCGTCACGAGTGGGATAGTCGGGCAAGGTACTTGTGGTGATGGGGCCGCACTTTACACTCACCTTTTTGTCTATGGTGATTGTGCGCTCCTCCTTTTTTGTTGGGCTTACCTTGATGCGCTTGGTTTCACCATCCTTACTTATTACAAAGGTACTGCCACCTTTATTCTCCGTCTGCTCCACGATGTCCCATACGGCATTGTCATATATAACATGCTTCTCGGTAAAGCCGATGACCCAGTCGCCCGTCTTCAGGTTTCGCCAATAAGTATCGGTATGGCTTTGTGCGTTGCATATGTTAGCCCCCAGCAGCACCGCCACGGCAAGGGCAAGGGTTGTTAGAAGCTGTCTTGAATTTACCGCTAATATGTACTTGATTGGGCTTTTCTGTTTATTTAAGATTCTTTCCGGCATCTTTATCCTCTTTGTTCTTGCAAATAGACCACTATTTGCTGCACCCAAAGAAGACAAATCTACTCGAAAATAATTCTTAACTAAACTTGAAATAAATTCAAGACAACTTCTAAGTTTGGTTGGTTTCATTGTG
>JAZONP010000180.1:0-30944 GCA_045654565.1 Bacteroidaceae bacterium | reverse complement strand
CCTTACGACTTTCGTTTCCTCCTCCTTACTCGGAATAATCAAAGTGAACTTTGCTTCTACCCTCGCTCGTTCGTCGGTTCGCACCTCAGCAGAGATTAAGCAAGCTTATCTTTGCTCTCGGTTTGGCGTCGGTTGTCATCCAGAACCTTTAGGTCGACGCCCGTAGGGGCTGAAGTCAACGAAGTGAAGGATCTCACAAACGTCTCATGGTGAAAAAGGACTCCTCGGGGAAACTAAAGTTTCCTTCGTCGCAACCGACGCTAATACTCCGCGTCGGCCCTGCGCAGGATCCTTGACTTCAGCCCCTTTGGGCGTCGACCTAAAGGTTCACGATGTTCAGGATGACAAGATCCTTTGGGTAAACTGCTATATTATCTCCTTTTTTTAATGCGAAACCTATCCTCAAGCTGCGTAGCAGATAAAAAACAGTGTAGTATGAGGGATAATTAAAGCCTCCTTCCAAGGAAAGAGGCTTCAATTGATGTGATTTGAAAATTGCTTATTTGCGTTTGCCAAAGACGATATTCATACCCAATGTGATGTGGTTGTTAAAATTGTTGATAGGGATGAATTGGGGATTTACTTTGGTGATCATGTAATCGCTTCCTACAAATAGGTTAACTCCTGTGGGGTGGAAATTAAGCATCCATCCCCATGTGGTGCCGAAGGTTGAGTAGCCAACATTGGCTGATGCTTCAAACCATTTGAGTGGGGCTATGTTGACATAACCACGAACCTCATCCCAACCGCTATAGGGAGAAAACTTCTTGCTATAGAGCAAGGCTGCTGAGAGTGGTTTGTAGAAAGGCATGTTATACTCGGCTCCGAGATACATGGTAGCTTTGAGATTAGTGGCCCCAGACTTGATGTCATTGACTTCGAATTCTGCTACATTTCCAGCCTTGTCAAACACCTTATCCATTTCCTCTTCTAATGCTCCTTCCAAGTCGTTGATATCAGCATCTTTGACGCCTTCCCATACGATGGGAGAACCATTGTCTTGAATAGACATCATATACTTCCAATTAATTAGACCTAAATCGATGACTGAAGCTGATAGGGTGAGTCCCGGAACAAAATCTTTCATGTCGTACACAACGCCAAGGTCTACAGCAAATCCGTTGGCTCGAGGGGAGAGCGAACCCATCTGGAGATCGCCTAGTGTTTGCCCCTCATCTTCGAAGTACACTTCACTAAATAGTGCCGCTTGTGCTTGGGTATGCCCCTCAATCATCCAGCGTTCATCGCTAAATTCTGCATTGAACTTGTCGAACGTTACATCGGTATATGCCAATCCCATGAGGTATTTGAGGTTTACACCCACACTGAGTCCCTTATACACCTCTCTAGAATAACCGAGTGTAGCTGCAGCATAGTTCATGGTATTCATGTTGATAGCGGAAAGGCTGTAGTGTTGTTCTTGAATACCCCTTTTGGCAATCTCAAAGAACCCTTTGGGAAGAGACATGGATGTGTTTGAATGTGTGGATACGCTGAACGTGGTATATCCGCCAAGCATTCTGAAACCGAACCCCAGGAGTGTGGCATCAAAATTCGTGCCTAAACGAATCCGTTCGGGGAGACGATTGATAAACTCGTCTTGATTTACCGTACCGCTCATGAATGTGGTGAGATGGTCATCTTTGGGGTATATGAAATGTGATAGTCCTACATTACCATTGGTCCCTATAGATATATTTCCTATGCCCAACGAAATGAAGCTTCGCTCAGCCTGCATGGCAGGATTCAATCTGGAATTATGAAATGTCCCGTCAAGGAAGTAAGCAGATTTTGCCGTTTGAGCTATGCCTTCTAATGAAAAGGCCATGCACAATAATAAGGTTATATATTTAATTCTCTTCATGACTATTGGTGTTTAGATGTTATTCACTCAGGTTAGCTTTAATATCGCCCGAAAGTTCTATTGCAATATCTGAGATAAGTATGCCTTGCGCCTTATTAAGTCCTATGGTATTATCTTTAGAGTATACTTCAAACTCAAATTTTAAATGCTCAAATTTTGGAAAACCAGCACTTTTGCTCTCAATGGCTATCTCAACTCTTTTGGTGTTTTTTGTATTTTGCAATGTGCAGTATGGTTCATTGCAAGGTTCAAATTCAATAGGGCTGATAGTGATATCCTCAATAGGGTTGTTATTGTGATCTAAGGCTGTAGTGATGAGTGAGAAACCTGCAGGAATCGTGTTTGAAATGGTCATTCTTAGCTTTAGTCCTATATTGCTGATCTGCTCAACCTCTTCAAAAGACTCATCGTCTACACTGAAGGGGATAGTGTCACAGTAGGAGAATTGCAACTCCTTAAAGCTTAATGGGACAACGGCGTTGTATGTTGCATCCATTCTCAAAGGTTGATCTATTTTTACATGAGCTCTTTCCAAATTACTCAGGAAAGGATGTACAGAAAAACCTATAAAGTGGGGTATGGGCTCGAACCAGGTCTCAAGTGCAGGGGTCTCTATTGTCTCAAATCCCTCGATTGAGAAACTTTTATCGCTGGTCAAAAGCAGATTTGTCGTTTCTTTTATAATCGTCTTTGTGCTTTCATCATATGTTGCAGACTTGATAGCGAACTTTTCATTAATCACGGTGTTGGGAATTGTCTCCCCTTCTTGGTCTTTTCCTAATAGTTCCAATTCTACGTGTTTAATAGGAGAACTGATATAGTTGTCTAATATGACCTCAATATGGGGAGAGGCAAGTGTGATGTTGATGTTAGGGTCTTCTAAAGTTTCTCTTATATCATCCAAATCTAGAGCGAAAACACTATCTACTTTATGGAATTCGTCGCAGAAAACACCATCAACAATTTGTATTGAGGCGACTCCAAAGTTAAAGTCTAAGTCCATTGCAAATTTGGGGTATGTGCCACTTGTTGATAATCCTGCAGCATCACAAAGGAGGGTTATCTGTCCCTCGGCAGACATCTTGCTTTGATGAGATAGGAAGCCAACTCCATATTCATTGGTTTCAAGTTCTAAGCCATCCTGTTTTTCTTTTTCGAAATTGAATTCTGAGCAATAAAGTTCAATGGTGAGTCCTTGGTTACTCTGGACATCATATTCTTTGGTTACGTGTATGCTATTCTCCTTCACCACCTTGACATCTTCATCATAGCTCTTTAAACCATTAAAGAATTCAGGGAAGTTAATTATGAAGTCCAGATCGGCAGAGTTAGTCTGCAAAGCCTCCAATCCCTCTAACTTAAGATCTATTCTTACCTGTATATCTTCTTTAAACGAACAAGCATAAACACGATTAAAAAGTCTGGATACTTGGTTGTTGAAAGAAACAGACTTCTCTATATTGAAAGGTACAGGCAGCGATACCGTGCCTCCATTTCTTGTGTTGGGATTGTTGGTAGGAACAGCAACCTCAACATTGATATTGGTTGAGCCTATTTTTATATCCATTGGAGACATATACTTCTCTTCAGACATTGCGCCATTGAATTTTATGCAGTAGTCTCCATCTTCAGTGGTTTCAATGATGTCTATGTCTTTAACCAGAGAGTCAAGCATGAATGCCTTCAAGCTACCCAAAGGAATAGGTAGTTTGTTCCCCAAAATTTCTACATCCGTCTCAATGCCTTTGTTTAAATCGTAGGCGTTGTCTACGCATGAGCAAAAGATAAACAATGTTCCCATTAAGGACATTCCCAATGCTTTCTTGTTCATAATATTAATGTGTTTAGTTATTAGCTCTACTTTCGTGCAGTGAGACAAAGGTATAATAAAAAAAGACGATTAAGAAAACTTAACCGTCTTTTTTTTATTATTGATATTGAGTTGACTACAAAATATCTAAACTTTTTTAGATACCTAAAGACTTCTTCATCGCCTCAATCTTAGCTGCTGCCTTGGCGTCAGCCTCTGCGTAGTCGCCACGAGTAGCCATAGTGCCCTTGGCCTCCATGTAGAACTTGATCTTGGGCTCGGTACCAGAGGGACGTACTGATACCTTGTCACCCTCAGCGGTAAAGTACTGCAGTACGTTTGATGTCTCGGGCATATCGAGCTTAGTTACATTGCCTTCAGCATCGCGTGCCTCGAGGCTCTTGTAATCCTTGCTGCATACGATGGGGATGCCTGCCATTTCCTTGGGGGGATTGGCGCGGAAATTTTCCATCATCTGCTTAATCTCGTCAGCACCGCTCTTACCGGGTTTCACCACGCTTACGGCTACCTCCTTAGAGAAACCATACTCCACGTAGATGTCCATGAGAAGTTCATAGAGACTCTTTCCATTATCCTTGGCCCATGCAGCCACCTCGGCAATAAGGCAACATGCTGATACTGCATCTTTATCGCGTACGAAGTCCTCAGCAAGGAAGCCATAGCTCTCCTCGCCACCACCGATGTAGGTCTGCTTGCCTTCGCGGAGACGGATCTCGCGTGCAATCCACTTGAAGCCTGTGTAGCAATCGAGCATCTCGAGGTTGTTCTTCTCGGCAATCGCCTTGATGAGTTCGGTGGTCACGATGGTCTTCACTACGAACTCGTTGCCAGTCATCTTGCCTAGCTTGGTGTATTGGGTGATGATGTAGTAGAGATACATCATGCAGGTCTGGTTACCATTGATGAGTACCCACTCGCCCTTGTCGTCCTTGCAAGCGATACCCACGCGGTCTGCATCGGGGTCCGAAGCCATCACGAGGTCGGCATCCATCTCCTTGGCAAGGTTGAGAGCCATGGTAAGTGCCTCGGGGTTTTCGGGGTTGGGAGAGATTACGGTGGGGAAGTTGCCATCCTTCACCATCTGCTCAGCTACGCAGTTAACGTTGGTGAAGCCCCAGTCAGCGAGTGCAGAGGGGATGAGCACGCGGCCGCAACCGTGGATGGGAGTGTACACAATCTTGAGGTCGGAATGACGCTTTACCACTTCGGGGTCAATCATTACGGTGTGTACCTTGTCGAGATATACCTTATCTACATCCTCGCCGATGATTTGGATAAGTTCCTTGTTCCCTTGGAACTTGATGTCAGTAGCTTTCACCTTGTTCACCTCATCGATGATGCCCTTGTCATGGGGAGCAAGCACCTGTGCACCATCGTCCCAGTAAGCCTTGTAACCATTATATTCCTTGGGGTTGTGGCTGGCGGTGATGTTTACACCGCTTTGGCAACCGAGGTGGCGGATAGCAAATGAAATCTCAGGAGTGGGGCGGAGGTCCTCGAAGAGGTATACCTTGATGCCATTGGCAGAGAAGATGTCAGCTACAGTCTCAGCAAAAAGACGGCTGTTGTTACGGCAGTCGTGACCTACAACGACAGAAATCTGCTCCATACCGGCAAAGTTCTTGTTGAGGTAGTTGGCAAGGCCCTGTGTAGCTGCACCTACAGTGTAGATGTTCATACGGTTGCTACCTACACCCATGATACCGCGCAAGCCACCGGTACCGAACTCGAGGTCCTGATAGAATGAGTCGATGAGCTCTGTCTTGTCTTCCTTCTCGAGCATAGCCTTTACTTCTGCCTGTGTGGCAGCGTCATAAGCGGGAGAGAGCCATTCGTTGGCCTTCGCGCTCACTTGGTTCAAAAGTTCTTGATTCATAGTGTGATTTATGATTTGTATATTGTTTCTCCTTCTAATATGTTTATAATGTGCAAAGGTAATGATTAGTTTTATATATCAAAAGTATTCATAATCTTTTTAAAACATTATACCGCTTCGTGCTCAATCTCATTTTCTGTCGTTTCTGCCTTCTCCTCGTTAAGGTTAACGTTGAAGTAGCTCTCGAGTTCTTGTTCGGCAGTATGGGCAGAGTTGTCGATATCGCGGATGATGACACCATTTTCGAGCAGAGCAATGCGAGGACACACATCGGACGTGTGATTCAAATTATGGCTTGACACGAGTATGGTGGCGCCGGTCTCCTTATTGTACTCTGCCAATAGATGCTTGATTAAGGATTGTGATGAGGGGTCGAGGAAGTTGAACGGTTCGTCTAGGATGAGCAACGAGGGGCGATGCAGCATGGCACCGATGATACCTATCTTCTGTTTGTTGCCGCGCGAGAAATCACGGATGAGTTTCTTTTGTCCTAATACCTCACCACTCATGAAACGGGTGAAAAGGGTGAGTCGCTCATCTATCTCCTCTTTTTTGAGTCCGTAGGCACGACCAAGAAAGTAGAAGTACTCTTCGGGTGTAAGGTAGTCGATGAGGAAACTATCGTCAATGAAGGCTCCCGTATGTTGTTTCCACTCTTCGCTCTTAGATACGTCAATGTCATCGATAAGCACATAGCCCTCATCAGCCTTCAATAAGTCGAGGATGAGGCGGAAGAGGGTGGTCTTTCCTGCTCCATTATTACCTACAAGGCCGAGTAGGGTGCCTTGAGGTATGGTGTAGTTGGTTATGTTGACGGCAACTTTTGTGCCGAAACACTTGGTGAGATTGCTAATGGTAAGCATATGTTTATAATGAGAATTGTATTTGTATTACAAAATAGTTCTTGTGCTTTTAATTGTTCATTATAGATGAGCGGAAGCCTTCCATGTTTTCATAGCGGCGTTTCATGAAACGCTTATAGATGTTACGCATCCATAAGGGGTGGGTGAGGGTGAATACAAGTCCGACAATGAGTATAATAAGTAGAGAGGTCGATTCGCTGAAAAGTGCAGATAACAAGCGAATAACGAGGATAGGTCCGAAGAATCCAGCCATGATAATCATTGACTGAAAGACGGTGCCACCGCTATTTTTACCCGTCAGCTTAGTGTTGAGGTTGAGTGTTAACTTGTTGAACACTGCAAGTTGCATAAGTACCCAAAAGGTGAATCCGCAGGTAAGAAAGAAGCAAGAGAGAGCACTAAGCAGAGTTAGCTTGCCTTTGACGATGGGGATAATCATGATGATGAGCGGCAATAGAAGCAAAACGCATTGGACATAGTACTTGGCACGCAAAAGGTTGAGTATAGACTCCTTGCGACTCATCAGCCCGTCGAGGTAGTTACCCTCATAGCTCATCGTTTGGCTTAGTACAAGCACGCCGAGTATGGCAAAGTTATACACGCAGATGAAGTAGCGCATAAAGTCGCCATCATATACATTGGTGAAAGCTAACAATACACTGAAGCATAACATGATGGATAGTCCTAAAAAGAATTGAGAGCGAGGAACTTTGTTGCGTGTGAGTAGTTTTATTTCGAGTCGCATATATTCGCCCACTTCACCGAAACGGTCAAGGAACTTATATTCGGCTACCTTCTTCAACTTCTTCACTACCTCAGTCTTGGACAGTTCTTTATATACCACACGCTTCTGAACGGCATGACACAAAGCAAACATTCCACCTATAGCAACAATGAGTCCCAGGTATACGGTCCACTCCCAAAGGAAGAAACCTTCTCCCAATTCCATACAGAAATTACCGAGATAGTTTGTTTCGGGCACCACCAACCCCACGATCAATAGGGCATACACGGCGATGGGAACGAGGAGGTAGAGGATGTGTTGGTTTATCAGCGTGCGGCACATCACATACCAATAATTGTTGAGTTGCATCAGCAGCCAATAGCCTACAAGGAATCCCAGCACGCCCACGAATCCGAAATATTTGAACAGTGTGCCGAAACCAAAGGGAACGAGCATGAACATCCATATTAAGTTGAATCCACTCAATCCTGTCAATATGAGGTAGCTACTCAATACTCGATTTTTACCCACTGGAAGCAATACAAAGGGCTTGATTTCCTGTACGGGTAGCTTGGTCATGGATAGGCGCATGAAGAAATCAGCAATCAGCAGATACACCATTCCTTTATTGAATATGTGGTAAGGCTCCATGCTTGGGAATATTTCTCGAAACATGGGTATGAACAAAAAACCGAACATGATGAGATATACCACTCCTAATGCAATACTGAAGCCTATGAGATATTTGGCAAACTTATTTTGATCATACATCGGATGTCGCTTGCCTGCAATCTTTCTCAAGCGGTGTAGTTCGTGTATAAGGCTTAAAGTGTTGGTCATAATAGTTGAGTATATTATTGCTCGGCAAGTTCAATCACTTCGAGGTTACTGAATGTGCCGCTATCAATAGTGAAGCGCATGAGGGTGCGCACCTTGTGGAAGCCGTGTATGCCAGCGGCTCCCGGATTAATGTGCAGTGTATTAATGGAACGGTCGTGCATTACTTTGAGGATGTGCGAGTGACCACTTATGAAAAGGGTAGGAGGATTTGTACGGAGTGTCCCACGTATCGAAGAATCATAATTTCCGGGGTAGCCTCCGATGTGCTTGATGAGCACGTCGGCTCCCTCAATATTGAAACGATTTACCTCGGGATAACGTACACGTATGTCGCGTCCGTCGATATTGCCATACACAGCACGAAAAGGGCGGAAAGCTTCGAATCTCTCGGCGACCTCAAGTGAGCCTATATCGCCAGCATGCCACACCTCATCGCACTCGGCAAAGTGCCGCGCGTAACGTTCGTCCCAATGGCCATGAGTATCAGAGAGGAGGCCTATGCGCTTCATTTCCTTCTGTCAATATAATCGATGAGCATTTTTGCTGTACCCTCAAAGCCAAGATGCGAAGTGTTAATGCAGAGGTCGTAACTCTCAGCTATACCCCAAGTCTTACCACTATAAAAGTTATAGTAGTCGGCACGTCGGTGATCGGTCTTTTCGATGAGTTCTTCGGCTTGCTCAGGGGTAATATCTTTCTCTCTAGCCATGCGTGATATTCGATCTTCGAGATTAGCGGTGAAGAAGAGATTGATGCATCGAGGATGTTCTCGTAAGATGTAATCAGCACAACGTCCGATGAAGATGCACGATTCACGTTCGGCTAAGTCACGTATGATGTCGCTCTGCACCTTGAACAATGCGTCGTTACTCAAGTATGAGTCATTGCTTCCGAGAGCATTGGCAGCAGCGCGATTCGAAAAAATGGAGTGAAAAAATCCGTGCGATTTCTTCTCGTCGGCATTTTCGAAAAACTCTTGACTGAGTCCACTTTCCTTGGCTGCAAGTTCGATGAGCTTGCGGTCATAGGCAGTAATACCATAATGACGTGCCAAGATTTCAGCAATGGTACGTCCGCCACTACCGAGTTGTCGGCCAATATTGATAACAAAGTTCTTATCCATAATCTTTACATCTTATGTTTTCTGAAATAGTTTCCTAAAAGGCAAGCCGAGATGACCGATGACACGAGGTCAGATGCCGGTAGGCTAGCCCACACGCCATTGATACCCCAGAAGTGAGGGAAGATGATGATGAAGGGCACGAGGAATAGCAACTGGCGGCTCAGTGATAGGAAAATAGACTTTCCCGGTTGGGCGATACTTTGGAAGAAGTTACCTGTGACCATCTGAAATCCCACGATGGGGAACAGCAAACAATTGTAGCGCATGCCCACCACAGCCATCTCAATCATCTGCTCATCCGAGGTGAAGATGCGTGCTACTACTTCGGGACAGAATTCCCCAATAACGAAGGCTAATGTGGTTACTCCCGTCGCAAGAGCGATGGTAATTTTTAGCACTTTGGTCACGCGGTCATAGGCCTTGGCTCCATAATTATATCCTGCAATAGGTTGCATTCCTTGTGTGAATCCCATGACAATCATCACGAAGATAAAGGTCATCTTATGAACTATACCATATGCTCCTACAGCATAGTCTCCTCCATACTCAGCCAATCCTCGATTGATGAAGATGACCACGAAACACGAAGCCAGATTCATCAAGCAAGGTGAAAGTCCGATGGTGAGCACCTCCTTCACGATGTAGCTTTTGAGGCGATAGATGCCACGCTTGAAGTGTATGAGTTCTCGCTTGTCACTCATCACACGCACCTGCCATACGAGTGAAATACACTGCGATAGTATGGTCGCGATGGCGGCTCCACGGATTCCCCAACCAAGTCCGTTGAATTGCACGAAGCCCAAGTTGATGTTCTCGAAGATGAATAACGGGTCTAGTATCGTATTAAGGATCACCGTAAGAATGGTGGCTTTCATTGCCATCTTCGGATGCCCCATGGCACGCAGCAAGGCATTGAATCCGAAATACATGTGTGTGAATACATTACCTAACAAGATGATCTGCATATACTCGCGTGCATAACTTATGGAGGCTGGGCTCGCCCCGAAGAAGTAGAGGATAGGATCGAGGAAGAGCAGTGACACGACGGCAAATACCACACCCATCGCAATGTTCATCACCACGGCATTACCTAAGATTTTCTCCGCTATCTGGTAGTCCTTTTGGCCTAATTTGACTGAGATGAGCGTAGCCGAACCCATGCCAACCATCGCACCAAAGGCTGTGGAGATGTTCATCAGAGGGAAGGTAACTGCCAATCCTGACAAGGCTAAGGCATCCACGCCATGTCCAATGAAGATACTATCGACAATATTATAAAGCGATGAGGCTAGCATCGCGATAATGGATGGAAGAGCATATTGTCTTAGCAACTCGCCCACCGGACGCGTACCTAATTCGCTAGGAATTTTCTTTTTAGTCATTATGTACCTTGTTTATATTTACTTTATATATGGAATGCAAAGGTAATGATTTTATGTAAGAGTATGTTTTCGTCTCTTTGTTTTTTGCAATAAATACCCCTTACCCTTTAACCTATCACTTATAATTTTTAACAATTTTCTCTGCCCGTTCTAACATTTCAGGTTTGCCTGCGTCTACCCATTGGAATTCCTTGGGAGCCTCCACGCATAGGATTCGTTGGTATAGTGAGTTTTGCCAATAGAAGTTGGTAATCGAGAACACCTCGTCCTGCTGGTCGAGCAAAGGGAAAAGAGTCGGGGAGATGACATGTATGCCCGAGAATGCTCGCAAACGATACTGTTCATTGCTCTCGGTGAGATGTTCTAGTGTAGGTTTTAGTTCATTGTGTGCCGTACGCACCTCGTTCGTCTGTAAATTTTTCCATCCCACGAGTAAATCCTCGTCGTCAAAGACGAAATAGCGAGAAGTGTTACGTTCGCTCACCAAGAGCGACGCATCTGATCCATTCTTCACATGGTTCTCATAGAGTGCAGCCAGGTCAACATTGGAGAAGATGTCCACATTGTGAATTAGTACAGGGCTGGTAGTGTCAAAGAGCGGCAGCGCCTTGCGTATGCCGCCTCCTGTGTCGAGTAACTTCCCACGCTCGTCAGAGAAGGAGATGTTGAGCCCGAATCCGTTGTGTGCCGTCACATAGTCAATGATCTGTTCAGCATAGTGGTGTACGTTGATGACCGCGCTGTCGAACCCCGCCTCGCGTAATCGTTGCAGTTGATGGGCTATCATGGGTTTTCCTGCTACCTCCACCATAGCCTTGGGACAGTGGTCTGTGTAGGGTTTGAGTCGTGTGCCGAGGCCAGCGGCAAATATCATGGTATTCATAATGCGAATTTTATAGTTTACAATGTTAGACCTCCTGTTTCTTGCCAAAGTCATTGTCAATCTTTAGGAATGCCGATACGACGAAGGTCACCACACAGCAGATCATAATCCAAAGGAAGAATCCTCGGTAGCCCATCCACTCTTGTAGAATTCCCGACATCATGCCTGGCAGCATCATGCCTGCCGCCATGAAAGCCGTGGCGATTGCATAGTGAGCCGTCTCGTGTGTACCTCGTGCATAGTATATAAGGAAAAGCATGTAGGCTGTAAAACCAAATCCGTATCCAAACTGCTCAATGAAGAGGCACGAGGATATTAGGAATAGGTTGCTGGGCTGTGCATAACTGAGATATACATACACGATGTCGGGGAGCGAGATAGCCCACACCATAGGCCATAACCAGCGTTTGAGTCCACCTCGCGAAATACACACTCCACCTAGGATGCCTCCGAGGGTCAGGCCTACGGGTCCCAACGTGCCTTGAATGATTCCTATGTTCTTGAGCGAAAGTCCTAGTCCGCCCTCAGCCACGGGATCCATAAGGAAGGGAATGCTCATCTTACCCAACTGCGCTTCGGGGAATCGGAACAGTAACATGAAGAGCAGTGACGGCACCACTCCCTCTTTTTGGAAAAACGAGGCGAACGTGTGTGCAAACTCACGTAGCAAGTCTCGAGCTTTGATATTTCTCATCATATCGCTCTTGGGTCGTGGAAGTAAGCATGCGTGGTAGGCACCCACAATAATGAAGAGAGAACCTACGGCATAGAATGTTTGCACCCATGCCTCCCGTACATCGCACCCCGTGTGCTGCACCCACCAGTCCATCATAATGAGCAAGCCTCCTTGTCCCGCCAATGTCGCCAAGCGGTAGAAGGTGCTGCGTATACCCACGAAAAACGATTGCTCGCCCTCCTTAAGCGCCATCATGTAGAAGCCGTCTGCAGCTACGTCATGCGTAGCCGAGCTGAATGCCATGAGCCAGAAAATAGCAAGTGTCCACTGAATAAAGGATGCCATGGGCAGAGTGAAGGCAATGCCAGCCATGCCTGCTCCTATGAGACATTGCATGGCCACTATCCACCAACGCTTCGTTTTGAGTAGATCCACAAAGGGACTCCATAAGGGCTTAATTAGCCACGGCAGGTAAAACCATCCTGTGTAGTAAGCCACTTCGGCATTACCCAATCCCAACTGCTTATACATGACCACCGATAGGGTAATAACGATGATGTATGGCAATCCCTCGGCAAAGTATAACGAGGGTACCCATACCCATGGATTATGTCGTGTTGATTGTTGCATGGCTGTTTTGTTTGTTTATGCAATTTATGCAAAGATAAAGATTTCTCAACAGATATTCATGTAGGAATAGGAAAAAAATAAAAGTATTCGTGCATACCTTTGTAAAATAAATATTACTTTTGTCTCTGTCTTCCTAAGAAACAATGACTATGACAGACTTTGATAAGATGGTGACGGATGCAAGGGACGAACTCTTTGCTTGCGTAGAGAAACGAAGATTCAGTGACGAAGAAGTCGATAGCGTGCATCGTGCTTATGCGTTGGCCGAGGAGGCCCATCGACCCCAGCGTCGTAAAAGTGGCGAACCTTATATACTCCATCCCATCGCGGTGGCGATGATTGTAGCCAATGAAATTGGACTCGGTGCTGCGCCCATCTGCGCAGCACTGCTACACGATGTAGTGGAGGATACCGACCACACAGTGAAGGAAATACGTGAAATGTTTGGTGAAGATGTGGCCACATTGGTCAATGTGGTGACGAAAAAGAAAAAGAAACACTATGAGACATCGTTGCAGGTGGATAACTATAAGCAGATGCTACAGTCAATACATTACGACATACGTGCCTTGCTCATCAAACTTGCCGACCGTTTGCACAATATGCGTACCCTCAAGTCGATGCTCCCGCACAAGCAATTGAAGATTGCTTCGGAGACTGACTACTTCTACGCGCCTTTGGCCAATCGCCTTGGTCTGTATCAGGTGAAGACAGAACTCGAGAATCTCTCGTTCCGCTACCGTCAACCCAACGAGTATGAGGAAGTAAAGAACTATATAACACGCTATGTAGAGGATCATGCTGCCGCAGCCGAGGCGTGGATGAAGCCCATACGCGAGGTATTAGCATTGCGCGGCATTAATGCTACGGTGGTATGTGAACCGCGTTCGGCTTACTCCATTTGGGCCAAGATGAAGGAGGATAGCATATCATTGAGTGAGGTGGAGCATATACGTATCGTGCACATCAACTACGAAAACTGGAGAGAACTGGAGATGAACGAGAAGGAAATGGCGCTTTTCATCTACTCGCTCATTACGAATATCTATTCGGAGAAACCCAGTAGTATGAACAGTTACCTTGATGTACCGAAGGATAATAACTACCGTAGCTTGCATTGTAAACTAATGGGTAATGAAGGACGATGGATGGAGGTACACATCGCTTCTACGGAGATGAGAGAAATCTCCAACCATGGATGTCTTATCGGTCGTGAGCGTAATGTAGAACGCTGGCTTGATAACTTTCGTCGTGTGCTTAAGGAGTTGGCCGACCAGGGTAAGAACGGAGGGTTTATGGAGGATGTTCGCTCGACATTCTACGAAGATGACATCTATGTGTTTACACCTCAAGGGAAGATGGTGGTGATGCCTAAGGGATCTACAGCCATTGACTTTGCCTTCGAGATACACAACAAGGTGGGCGAGCAGATGAAGTTTGCCATTATCAATGACAGATTGTGCTCGGTGAAGACCAAACTTGAGAAGGGAGATCGTGTGCGCATCGGCACCGACGAAGTGCCATCCATCGATGCATCGTGGCTCGATCATGTTATGACCTACAAGGCACGTGCGGGCATACGCCGTTATCTTAACAGACACTCTTCGATGACAATGGGAGATTTAGTGTTGTGTCCCAATTGTAAACCCATTTTTGGAGATGAGGTTATTGGCTTTCGCCTTCCCGATGGAAGAATTGAGGTACATCAGTGTCATTGCCGAAAGGCCATCTCAATGGCAGCCGAGGCGGGTGATAGCATAGAGAAAGAGGTCGATATGCGAGAGTTTGAGAAGATGGCATTTCCTGTGAAGTTCCATGTGGAGTCGGTCAATAAGGACCATTTATTGCTCACTATCGTGTCGCTCGTGTCAGAAAAAATGGGACTTAGCCTCGGAAACTTGCACTCTACGATTGAGGATGACATCGTGTCGACCGACTTTGAGGTTTTCGTACATTCGCACAATGATATTAGCCAACTCAAGGATGCCCTCACCGCATTGCCTCATGTGTATGGACTGAGAACACAATTTTAACAATGAGACGCTTAGTATATATTTGGCTACTATTACTTGCAGCCTTTTCGCAGGTTTCAGCTCACACTCCTATGCGTGGGTGGTTGGCAACGATGCCCGACTCGGTGATGCCTCTACTCACCAAGAACAACAGGTTAGACTTCATAGACTTCTACGATGCAAAGATGGAGGCTGTGGTGACCAACCGCATGAGCGGCAAGTCGCGTATGCATACGCTTACCAATGATTTTGTACAGATAGAGTACACTGCCAACGCTGATGTATCGATGAAGCTCCTCTCTGTGAATGACACCACCGATGTCCTCTGCATGGTGACCACTATGAGAAGTTCGGTGGACGATAGTCGTATCGCCTTCTATGATGCCCAGTGGCAACCGTTGGATGTTGCCAGCTATTTCGTTGAACCATGTATGAAAGAGTTTCGTTCTACCATGCAGAGCGATTCGGTCCAATGGGCATGGAGTAAGGTGGATATATTTTTCAGAATCTATGAGTTGTGTGCAGAGAGTTCTGAACTGAAATGTGTATTCACATCTCTAGAATATCTCTCCAAGGAGGATAGGGAAGAGGTGACACCTTACGTGAGACAAGAATCTCTCACTTATCGCTGGGACAATGGTAAATACTTGCTTAATGAATAATCGTCGGGTACTCATCGGCATGAGTGGTGGTATAGACAGTACCGCAGCTTGTCTCATGCTTAAGGATCAGGGGTACGAGGTTGTGGGTGTCACCATGCGTGTCTTCGACCTCTCCTCAGGGCTCAATGAACAGGGAACGCCACGTTTCATAGTCGAGGCTAGTGAAGTAGCTCAACGCCTAGGTATAGAGCACTATGTAGCGGATGAACGCGAGGGATTTCGTAACAAGATTGTGCAATATTTTATCGACGAATACTTGAATGCCCGCACTCCCAACCCATGCGTCATGTGCAACCCTCTGTTCAAGTTTCGTGTCCTCACTGAATGGGCCGACCGCCTTGGTTGTGCTTACATAGCTACAGGACACTACGTACAGACCATCAGTGAGGATGGATATCACTATATTGTTACAGGAGACGACCCGCTGAAAGACCAAAGCTACTTTCTTTGGGGACTAGGACAGGAGGTGCTCTCGAGATGCCTCTTTCCCCTCGGCGGGTGGAAGAAACCTGACGTACGACAATACCTATCCGACAAAGGATTTCCCCTTAAGGCTAAGGAAGGTGAGAGCATGGAGGTATGCTTTATTGAAGGCGACTACCGCGATTTCTTGCATGAGTATTGCCCAGAAATTGATAGTCGAGTGGGGCAAGGTAAGTTTGTCGATTGTATCGGCCGTGTTTTGGGTACCCATCAAGGATACCCCTATTACACCATTGGTCAGCGCAAAGGATTGGGTATTGCATTGGGCAAGCCAGCGTATGTGCTCAAGCTAAACCCCGACAAAAACACCGTGATGCTGGGTGATGCTAGCGAACTCATCTCACAATACATGCTCATTGAACATCTGAAGGTCGTCGATGCCGTGCGCTTTGCCTCAGAGGAAAACCTCTCCGTACGCATTCGCTACCGCAGCAAGTCGGTGCCCTGTAGCATCGTGAGAGAGGTCGATGACGGACGCGTACTAGTGCATCTTCACGAGGAGGTGTCGGCTGTCACCCCAGGGCAGTCAGCCGTATTCTACGTAGGTGGCCGACTCGTGGGTGGAGCCTTCATAGCCTCGCAACGTGGCATCGGTCAATGGATTAGCTGACCACTTTTATACCCCTAAATCCTTTAGTCGCACAACGACTTTCCTCTGTTCTGTAGTAAGCGTTGTAGGTATAGCTATGGTGAAGGCAACGATGAGGTCGCCTCGAACATCCTTCTTTTTATATACGGGCATACCCTTACCCTTGAGCCGCACCTTGGTGTAGGCTTGAGTTCCCTCATGCACCTTCAGTCGCAATGTCTCGCCCATGAGGGTAGTTATGGTTGCTTCACCTCCGAGCATAGCCGTCGTGAGGGGGAGTGGGAGCGTGGTGTACAGGTCGTTGTCTTGACGGGTGAATCCACTATCGGGTGCAATGCGGAAGGTGATGTAGAGATCACCGCGTGTACCACCTTGCGGAGCCTCACCGCCATGTCCGCGCAGCTTGAGGCGTTGTCCATCGGCCACACCGGCCGGGATTGTGACACGTATGCTTTTTTCGCCTATGGTAATCACCTGCTTGTGCGTTGTAGTAGCATCGCGCAAGGCGAGGTGTAACTCCGCCTCGTAGTCTTGTCCGTGCAAGGGTTGGTGCACTTTTTGTCTCCTAGCCCCGCCAAAGAGTTGTTCGAAGAAGTCGCTGAAGCCGCCTGTGTTGCCCTCAGAGCGAGTAAAGTCGCCAAAGCCACCGAAGTTGAACCCACCGAATCCTCCCTCGCCAAAGTCGCCATACGCATCTTGAACCTTACCATAGCGTTGCTTATATTGTTGGCGTTGCGCCTCATACTCCTCAGCATGTGCCCAATGTTCGCCATACTCGTCATACCTCTTGCGCTTCTCCGAGTCTCCCAGCACCTCGTTGGCCTCGTTAATCTCCTGGAATCGCTCTTGAGCCTTCGGGTCGTTCTTGTTCACGTCGGGGTGATACTGTTTGGCTAGGCGACGATAAGCCTTTCTGATTTCGCTCTGTGTGGCACTACGGTCTATGCCCAATACCTTATAATAATCGATGAAAGCCATAGGGGAATTCTGAATTGTTAATGTTGAAATCTGAATTATACAAACCATTTCGTAAGCGGAAAGGTTGCATGGCGAGCGAATATTTATTTATTTTGCAACAAAATAGAAAAAGTACAGACGATGAAGCAATATAAACTCCTCTTCTTGGTGTGCGTGACAAGCTTCCTGTTTGCCTCGTGTCGCGAGTCACACCTCACACACATCAAGATTGTGTGCACGGGCGATGTGCATGGACATCTCTTTCCCACTGATTTCCTCACGGGAAACTCGGCCCATGGTAGCTTGGCCCGCGTGAGCAGCTACCTCAAGGAGCAGCGCCAGCAAGGAACGAGCGTGGTATATGTCGACAATGGTGACATGCTACAGGGCACCCCAGCCACCTATTGCTACAACACACATGCGGTGGGTCATCCCCATGTTGCCGCCGAAGTGCTCAACTACTTGTCATGCGATGCCGTGGTGTTGGGAAACAACGACATCGAGCCCGGCGGCCCCACCTACCAGCGCTATATCAACAACCTGAATGCGCAAACCGTTGGTGCTAACATTGTATATAAAAATACTGAAGATCCCTTCCTTCCGCCATATACCATCGTCGAGCGCGAGGGAGTGAAGATTGCCGTGCTGGGACTCACCACACCCGCCATACCCCATTGGATCCCCAAGTGCCAGTGGCCCGAGCTTGAGTTTGTCGATATGGAACGTTCGGCACATCGTTGGATGCAGCACCTGCGTGAACATGAGACCCCCGACATTGTTATCGGCCTCTTCCACTCAGGCTATCAGGGCGGTATCACCACCGATAGCTATGCCGAGAATGCCACGCTAACTGTAGCCGAGCGCGTGCCTGGTTTCGATGCCATCTTCTACGGTCACGACCATCAGGCACGTACCACCCAGGTGGTAAATGTAGAGGGAGACACTGTCCTCCTACTCAATCCCGGAAGAGACGCCCATAGCGTAGCTACGCTGGACATCGTTCCCACTCTGGAGGGAGGCTTCATGCTGAGCGCCGCCCTTGTCGACGTGGATGCATATACTCCCGACGAGGAGTATATGACCACCTTTGCCCCTCACATCGAGCGCGTGAACAAGTATGTAAACCGTACGATAGGCGCGTCTACCCATGTCGCAACGATGAGCGATGCCCTCCTTGGACCGTCGACACTCCTCGACTTCATGCACAAGATGCAACTCGACATCTCGGGAGCTAAAATTTCCTTTGTTGATCCTCTCATGCCTGGCATTGAGTTGCCTGAAGGTGAGGTGACCGTGAGAGACATCTATCGCCTCTATCCTTACGAGAACACCTTGTATATATTGTTGCTCACAGGTCGTGAGATTAAGAACTATATGGAGCTTTCTTACGACCGTTGGCTCAGTCATATGGCAACACCGGGCTCTCATGTACACTTCGATTCGGCAGCAGGTATTATCTATGAGGTCAATGTGTCATGCCCCATGGGCAAGCGAGTGACAATCAAGCATCTGGCAGATGGCACACCCTTCAATCTCGACCAGCGTTACATGGTGGCAATAAACTCCTTCCGTGCCCATGGTGGGGGAGGCTTGATGCCCCTTGGAGCAGGTATCACTCATGAACAGTTACAAGAGCGCATCGTCTATTCGACCACGGCCGATCTCCGCTTCTATATGATCAACTACATCGAGATGCGAAAAATCGTCACCCCCGAACGACTCAATCATTGGACGTTCGTGCGATGAAGAGTTTTTTGGGACGATGAACTATGGAAGATAGGGATTTAGCACAATGTCGGGTCTGATTTATTTGAAAAGAATCTAAATAAAGTTTGTTCGTAAATAGGAATGTTTTTATCTTTGCATTGTGAAAATGCAATAAAATAGTCGATGAGAATATCAGAGATGCATGCAGGCCAGAAAGGCTGCATAGTAAAGGTTAAGGGACATGGTAGCGCACGCAAGCGTGCTGTTGATGCCGGATTCTACAAGGGAGTCTGCATCGAGATTCTCAACACCGGTACACAATATGTGAACATCGATGTCGAAGGAGTGCAACGCAGCCTCACACTCCCCGAAGCCACTATGATTGAGGTGCTCACCATAGAGGAAGCATCTCACGAGATGCAAGTAACTGAGGTGTCTACTGGCGCTCTCAAGAGCTTGGCACATCGCCATCGTCACGAAATAGAGATTTCTCTTGTGGGTCAACCCCTCTCGGGAAAAAACTCTCTCTTCAGCACTCTTACACAAGGCAAGGCCAGCCCTCTTCCCAATGCTGTAGACATCCTGATGGGTGAGCGTGACTTTCAGGATTATCATCTACATATCACAAATCTCCCAGACACCTATTCGCTTACCTCACGCACTGCTGACACGTGGACTGTTCGTCGTCATCTCGTGGGTGATGCTCCTGATATTGTCATCAGCGTCATTGATGCTACAGATCTTGAGCGAAGCATGCAGATTACCGCTCAGCTACTCGATATGAACCTGCGTGTCATCGTGGCACTCAACAAATTTGACGCCATGCAGACTGATGGTTCGATGCTCGACTATCAGACACTGAGCCGACTGCTCGGTACACCTATTGTGCCTACAGTAAGTCTTAATAGCGAAGGCCTCGAGCATTTGCTCCACTTGGCCATTAACATCTACGAGGGAGCCGACTTCCTCGACGACGAGGGAGAGGTCAACAAGGAGGTGATGCGAGAGTTGCAAGAGTGGCATCGTAGCATCGTGCACACAGATGACCACACCGAGCATCTGGCAGACTTTACGCGAGATCACACACTCGACACAAGATACAAGAAGCATGCATACCGCCATATCCATATCTACCATGGCGCCGAGTTAGAGCAGAGCATCGAGACCCTACGCAATGAGGTGTGGAATAGCACTCATACACGTTACCGTTACTCCACACGCTTCGTGGCTATAGGTCTACTTGAGGGAGATCCTGAGATAGAGCATTTTGTGCGTGAGTATATGCCTAATTGTAAAGCCATTTTTGCCCTACGCGATAAAGAACGCCGCCGTTATACACGTTTGATGGGTGAGAGCGTTCCCAAAGCTATACGCACCGCCAAACGAGGATTTATACAAGGAGCACTGAAAGAGACATATACTCCCTCAGAGACACCTCCCAAGGCCAACCTTCGCCTCACCGAGCAACTCGATCGTCTAGTGACGCATAAGATATGGGGTGTAGTTATCTTTCTCATCTCTCTGTTTATCATGTTTGAAGCCACCTTTGTGTTGGGTGAATATCCCATGCAAGGTATTGAATGGTTGGTAGAGCAGGCCGGTATGTTTATCAATCGCTTGCTCCCCGAAGGTCCCATCAAGGATATGGTGGTTGATGGTGTGATTGGAGGAGTGGGAGGAGTTATTGTGTTTTTACCAAATATCCTTATTCTTTACTTCTTCATTTCGTTGATGGAAGACTCCGGTTATATGTCCCGTGCGGCCTTTATCATGGACAAGGCAATGCACAAGATGGGGCTTCATGGTAAGTCGTTTATTACTCTCATCATGGGTTTCGGTTGTAATGTACCGGCCGTACTGGCCACGCGTATGATTGAAAGTCGGAAGAGTAGACTCATCACCATGCTCGTGACTCCGCTCATGTCGTGCAGTGCTCGACTACCGGTCTATATCATCTTTGTGGCTGCCTTCTTTCCTCACCACTCGGGTGTGGTGCTTATGGGACTTTATCTCACAGGGATACTTCTCGCCGTGCTCGTTGCTCGTCTGTTGAGCCGTACAGTGATGCGTGGTGATGAGACTCCCTATGTCATGGAGCTCACTCCCTATCGTCGCCCAGCTTGGAGAGTCATCTTCAAACATACTTGGGACAAGGGATATGAATATCTGAAGAAAATGGGTGGTGTCATCCTTATTGCATCTATCGTGGTGTGGTTCCTTGGTTACTATCCTCGTAGCGAGCAATATAGTACCCCTGCCGAACAACAAGAACACTCTTATATTGGCCATATTGGCAAGGCCATTGAACCTGCGATTGCCCCCTTGGGATTTGATTGGAAGATGGGTATTGGCCTTGTTAGTGGTGTCGGGGCCAAGGAACTCATCGTGAGCACCCTCGGCGTACTCTATGCAAATCAAGAGGTGGCTGACATGGCTGAGAGTGAGGCACAAATAGCTTCGGCCCTTAAGACCGTTACCACGCCAGCGGCAGCCCTAGCCTATATGCTCTTTGTACTCATCTACTTTCCCTGTTTGGCTACACTTATCGCCATCAAGAAGGAAACCAAGAGTTGGTGGTGGGCCATCTTCACGGCAGTGTATACCACTGCTTTAGCATGGTTTGTAGCTTTCGCTGTCTATAGGGTTGCAGGGATGTGGACCTAGTAACATCTGAAACTGACCTTATGCAACACCTTATTGTCGCCCTCATTTTTGCTTTGTGTCTCTATGTCATAGTGCGCCGCATTGTACGCATGGTGTCACGTACCAAGAAGGGAAATTCTTGTTGTGCTACCTGCGCCGACACCTCCTGTCCTCTCCGCGATGCTGCATCCAAAAAGTGTAGTAAAAACTAATCTCCTCTCCATACTTATCGTAGGTCACCACAGCGATAGTGTTCGAAGTTATCCACAAAGCATGGAAAAATTGTGGAAAACTTAATGTCGTAATCTTTTTCCGAACAAGACCTTTTATGTACTTTTGCGTCCACAAAAAAGAGATAATCTATGGCAACTACTAGACAACCCCGAAAAACATCAACTACACGAGTTGTGAAGCAGACCGATGACTATGGTCATTTGCAGCCTCAAGCACCAGAACTTGAAGAAGCGGTGTTGGGAGCATTGATGATTGAGAAGGATGCATATCCTCTCATTAGTGAGATTCTAAAACCGGAGTCTTTCTATGAACATCGCCATCAACTGCTATATAAGGCTATTCAGACATTGGCTATTGGTCAGAAGCCAATCGATATCCTTACCGTAGCAGAGCAGTTGAGAACAACGGGAGAACTGGACGAGGTGGGTGGACCTGTGTACATCTCGCAGCTGGCAGGTAAGGTGAATTCTTCGGCACACATCGAATATCATGCACGCATCATCGCACAGAAATTCCTTGCACGTGAACTCATAACCTTCACAAGCCATATACAGACAAAGGCGTTCGATGAAACGAACGACGTGGAGGACCTCATGCAGGAGGCCGAGGGTAAATTATTTGCCATATCGCAACAGAACCTAAAGAAAGACTATACGCAAATCAATCCTGTAATTGAAGATGCGTATAACTTGTTAAAGATTGCGGCATCGCGTGAGTCGGGATTGAGTGGACTCTCTACGGGATTCTACGAATTGGACAAGTATACCTCGGGCTGGCAGAATTCAGACCTTATTATCATGGCGGCGCGTCCAGCAATGGGTAAGACTGCGTTTGTGCTCTCGATGGCCAAGAATATCGCCGTGAATAATCGCGAACCTGTAGCAATGTTCTCGCTTGAGATGAGCAACGTACAGTTGGTGAATCGTTTGATCACCAACGTGTGCGAGATTTCAGGTGAGAAGATAAAGAGCGGACAATTGGCTCCCTATGAGTGGGGTCAACTTGATAAAAATATCTCACAATTGCACAATGCACCGCTCTATGTGGATGATACTCCCTCGTTATCAATCTTCGAGTTGCGAACGAAGGCTCGTCGTCTTGTGCGTGAGCATGGAGTGAAACTGATTATTATTGACTATTTACAGTTGATGAATGCCTCGGGCGCTTCATTCGGTAGCCGACAAGAGGAGGTGAGCACCATATCGCGATCTCTCAAGGGATTAGCCAAGGAACTCAATATCCCTATCATCGCGCTCAGTCAGCTCAATCGTGGTGTAGAGAGCCGCGAAGGCATAGAGGGTAAGCGTCCGCAATTGAGTGATCTCCGTGAGTCGGGCGCCATTGAGCAGGATGCCGATATCGTTTGCTTTATCCATCGCCCTGAGTACTACAAGATTTTCCAGGATGAGAAGGGTAACGACCTCAAGGGCGTGGCAGAGATAATCATTGCCAAACACCGTAATGGTGCGGTAGGTGATGTGCGACTTCGCTTTGTCGGACAGTTTGCACGTTTTCAGAACCTCGAGGATGATAGTTTGGCTCCACTGCCAGAACATGCGGTGTTGGGATCAAAGATGAATAACCGCAATCATCAGCCTAACAGTAACGACCAATACATAGGCATGCCTCCAGTACCACCTCCGTCCATGCATGATAATCCGTTCCCCATGGGAGGAATGGGAGATGACTCAATGCCGTTCTAAACGAACAGGAACAATCATTTTTTATTATACTATAAAAGGAGGTACTCAGCCTCCTTTTTTTTATGAGAGGTCGTGAGCTCCCTTAGAGACTCGTGATTTCAGACATAATGGCTAAATCATCAGTAACTAGAATTTATTAACGAAAAAGGGGATGATAGGTGGAGCAATGCGGCTCCATTATACGTTATTTTCAAACGCTTCATAATTAAAACAATGTATTTTTATACATAATATATTGTTTCATAGCGAGATAAGATGTATTTGTGTTGTTTCTAATACCAAATCCTTGCGTTTTTTATCTTTCTCTGTACTCTTGGACACATTTACGCGATTCTCGCACGATTTAGACTATGGAGCTAATGATAGACTAATGGAACTGGTTGAAAAGTTTACAATGATAACTTTATAACGCGAAATGAAGTAACAATTATTATCTATTTGATTGGTTGTAATTGTAAATTATAAAATAATAGAGTAGGGGAGTAACCATTCTAGATTGGAATTTATTATTGTAACACTAGAGCGGTTGTTTATATAAACAGAAGCCATGAGGAATATTGTATGTCTTAATAATGTATATGAATATTGTATAATGTTAAGAATTTCAGTATATTTACACTATTATATATAAAGTTATTTATAATACATCTCGCATATCTATGAATATAGCAGCAATCCTATTAGACAGAGGCATTTATGAAAGCTCAATTGTTTGTATATGAGATATTTATAATGTTAATATGAAGTGAATTTTATGTAAAATAAGTTATATGAATTCACTATTTGCGTAGATGTATTTACATTTGTTTACCCAAGATGTATTTACATTATTTAATTCGGGTTAGAAATATAAATTGCAAATGTAATTATTAGTATTTATCTTTGTAACATCAATAAAGTAACAAAAATAACCCAATGAGAGAGCGTATAAAAGAGATCATGGAACGTGAGGGCATGGGACAAAGCCAGTTTGCAGACTTTATAGGAGTAAATCGTCCCACTTTATCACATATCTTGGCTGGTCGCAATAACCCTAGTATGGAGGTGGTGATGAAGATTCATCAGAAATTCAAAAAAATAAGTCTCTTGTGGCTGCTCGATGGCATTGGCACTTATGAGAGTAATGTTGTAGCCGACTATCCTAATAGTGCACTGAACGAAGAGACGAGTACTGCAATGGATGAGATGGTTTCGTATGAGCGCACGGGACAAGCACAGACCTCGTCCTCAGTCGACGAGCAGACTCAAGCACGCTTTTATCAAGGTGAATTGTTTGCTGAGAATCCCGTATTTGCGTCCGAGAGTACAGGAGTTGCGAAAAATCGCAAGGAAATACCACTTCATACACTACCAAAAGCACCTTATCTCTCTGATACGCAGATCGAATATGCTAAAAAATCTTTGCAGCGAAAAATCGTCGAAATAAAAATTTTCTTCGACGATGGTACATATGAGACCTTTAAGCCTTAATATTCTTTAAACTTTAGCGGTAGTTGTTCCCAACTTTGACGATAGACGGCATCGTCTCCATTGTCGCGAGGATTGGACACCGACAAGCCCAACAAGCGTATGGGATGATTATCGTATTCCACGCTGGCTAGTAACTTCTTGGCCAAGGGGAGTATGTTTTTCATATGGATAAGCACCTTGTCTTGGGTGATGCTGCGAGTAATCTGTGAAAAGTCATGAAACTTGACTTTTAGTGTCAATGTGTTACCTTTGAAACCGCTTTCAGTCAAGCGTTCTATAAGTTCTTCGGCCGTATGATATAGTTCAACAATGACGGCTGTACTGGTGTTAATGTCACGTTCCAAGGTATGCTCGCAACCTACCGATTTGCGTATTCTCACTGCCTCTACGGGACGTAGATCAATGCCTCGAGCAAAGTCATAATAGAGTTCACCTACCTTGCCAAACTCACGCTTCAAGCCATCCAACGACCAAACACGGAGCTCGCGACCATAATGTATCCCCAAGGCATGCATCCGCTTGGCTGTGACTTTCCCGACACCCCAAAAACTCTCTATAGGGAGTTGGGCAATAAAGTCGAGTGCATGATCTGGGTGTATGGTGCACAAGCCGTCCGGTTTGCGATAGTCTGATGCAATCTTAGCCAAAAACTTATTGTACGACACGCCTGCCGAGGCTACAAGTCCTAGCTCCTCGCGTATCCTTTGCTTGATCTCACGAGCTATATCTACAGCCAGCACCATTCCTTTTTTATTTATAGTGACATCGAGGAAGGCTTCGTCCAAAGCAAGGGGTTCTATGAGATCGGTGTATTCGCGGAAGATTTCGTGTATCTGTTGCGATACTTGCTCATAGACTTCAATTCGTACGGGAACAAACACCAGTCCCGGACATAACCTTGCTGCCTTAAGCGATGCCATGGCCGAGCGTACACCAAACTTTCTGGCTTCATAGCTTGCCGCCGACACGACACCACGCTCGCCGGCATGACCAACGGCTATGGGGCGTCCACGCAATTCTGGATTATCGCGTTGCTCAATAGATGCATAGAATGCATCCATATCTATATGTATGATTTTACGCTCAGTCATTAGTCTATTTTTGTTGTATGCGCGTTGGTGTTTTTATTGACAAAGGTAAGTGTTTTTTTACAAATCTACAATTGTTTCATAATCGGTATTATGTTTAATTGCACATTTTAAAAAGCGCTTATACTAAATTGTTCTCATTTAATACCGGTTCATTATTTTACATTACTCTACCACAATCTCATCTACAAAGAGGAATCCGCCATGGTGGCTGCGCAGAGCCTGGTAGCGGATGTAGCGCGCTTGGGCTTCTCCTTCCCAACCGAGTGTACAGAAGGAGACGGAATCATCGCGCACCACCTCTTTATATATATGGTGTAGTTCGGCAAACTCCGTGCCATCAGTCGATGCAGAGATAATAATCTCTGAAGGCATGAACACTCCAGGGCCACATATCTGCATAAAGTCGGCATGAATGGCATTGATGGGGAGGATTTCATCAAGATCGATAACCACATCGACACCCTTGCGACCGAGGAAACCTTGCCAGCGCTTGTCGCCATAGGTCCATCCTCCTCGCCAGCCATCTACAAGAGCACTATCACCTCCTGCGGCATAGCCGTTATAATAGGCCGAACCATCAACGTAGCTTACCTTCTTGCCCACAGCAAGGTGTGATATGGGCTGGTCGGCTCCAGGTCGGTTACCGACTTCACTGGAGAGATCAAAGGTGTTGTAACCTATTTCCTGCAGGTGCTTGGTTGCCCTTTGTGCTCGGCGGTAAAAACATTCGTAGTCTTTATTCTCGGGACTACTCCACCCGACTTCTGCTATGGCGAGCATGCGCGGATACATCATGTATTCCAAATGCTCTTCGGTGGGTATATACTCTGCAAAGAGATTGCCTTGCACGCCATACAATAGTGCCTCCTGAGAGGCCGTGAGGCCGTCTGGCAAGGGTTCGTAGGCATATACTTTCTTCAGTGGGAGGTATCCTCCAAAAGCTTCAGGCTGGGTATGCGGTGCATCTTGATAAGCATCGAGATAGCAATATTCGCCAGGAGTCATGATAGCACGGTGTCCTGCACGGATGGCGCGCAGACCTCCTTCATTGCCTCTCCATGACATGACCGTAGCATTGGGAGCAAGGCCCCCATCGAGAATCTCATCCCACCCCAAGAGCTTTCGGCCATGTGCCGTAAGGAAGCTATCCACTCGGTGTATAAGATAGCTTTGCAACTCATCCACATCGTTTAGACCTTCGTTTTTCATACGTGCCTGGCACAGTGAGCAGCTCTTCCAAGACTGCTTACTTGCTTCGTCGCCACCAATATGAATATATTCGGACGGGAAGAGCTCCAAGACCTCCGTGAGGACATTTTCGAGGAACTCAAAAGTCTGTTCATTGCCTATACAGAAGTCCGACTCCTTATAAGGGGCGTGAGAACATGACAGTTCAGGATATACAGCGAGCACCTCTTCGGAATGTGAGGGCATCTCTATCTCGGGAACAATGGTAATATGACGCTCCTGAGCATAAGCTACAAGATCACGTATCTGGTCTTGTGTGTAGTATCCTCCGTAGGCAGAGTCGCTACCCTCCTCTACGTATCGGCGTTCAGCATTCCACCACTCTTTCCATGTTGGATGGGTTCGCCAAGCGGCTTTTTGTGTGAGTAGCGGATAGCGTTTGATCTCTAAGCGCCAACCCGCAGCATCAGTAAGGTGCAGATGAAGATGGTTCATCTTATAATAGGCCATGGCATCAATCTGCTTCTTCACGAAGTCCACATCGAAGAAATGGCGCGACACATCGAGCATCATGCCACGATAGGCAAACCGAGGTTCGTCGACAATGGTTCCTTGGGGTATTTTTTTATTCTCAGATACAAGTTGCAACAGGGTTTGAAGTCCGTAGAAAAGTCCAGCGTCTGTACTTGCCTCTATCGTAATGTTTTTAGAGGTTATGGTCATGCAATATCGTTCACGATTAGACTCCTTGCTGCAATCGTCTATCTTTCTCATTATGATTACATTATGATATGTAATATCGTCCGTATGCTCAACAAAACAGAGAGGAGATTCTGATATGAAGGATATGAAATTTTTGCGGACTGTATCAGATGATTCTATGTGGATTTTTGTACGATTATTCACATCGAAATATCCTCCCGACAGCTCAACCTCAGCAGGTATGGGTATGACATTAATATCTGCCGTAAAAGATGTGCAACCACACAGTATGGAGCACAAAAGAACGAATGGCAATAGATCCCTTTTCATCATGCTGAAGCTAATCGTTTGTTGGCAAAAGAGTTTACCGAGCATCCTCCCTATCCTCTTTTACCGTTCACCACTGAACCCCTCACCACTAAAGTCGATGCCCATAGGAGACTGGAACACTCGAAGGCCGAACGTAGGTAGCACGGCAAAGACATGTTCGAAAATTTCACTCTGAAGATGTTCATAAGGTATCCAATCGGTTCCGTCAGAGAAGAAGTAAAGTTCCAGGGGAAGACCTTGGGCTGTGGGCTGCAGCTGGCGTACCATGATTATCAACTGTTGGTTGACACGATGGTGTTGGCGCAGATAGTTCTCCAAATAGTTGCGGAAGATATGAAGATTGACCACAAACTTATCCTCACGCTCAACACCATTGAGCCAGCCACGCTCAGAGAACTCGGCCATCTGCTCTTCGGTACAGAAGGCAATGGAGCGCATGTCTATGTATACGGAGCGCTTCACTCGGCGTCCCCCACTCTCTTTCATGCCTCGCCAGTTCTGAAACGAGTCGCTGACTAAGGCATAGGGCGGTATGGTCGTGATGGTCTTGTCCCAGTTCTGTACCTTGACGGTGGTCAGCGTCACCTCCATGACATCACCGTCGGCCCCATACTTGGGCATGGAGATCCAGTCACCGGGACGCAACATATCATTGGCCGTAAGCTGTACACCTGCCACAAGGCCGAGAATCATATCCTTAAACACCAGCATGAGTACTGCCGCAGAGGCTCCAAGTGCGGTAAGGATATAGCCAGGATTCTTATTGATGAGTATACTGATAATGATAATGATAGCAATGCAGATGACAACAATCTTAAGCATCTGGTATACCCCCTTCAGCGAATGGCTCCTTAGGCTATTCCGGCGAACAGAAAGCTTGTAGAGCGATGCGAGGAATGTGCATAGTAGCTTGGCTATTACTACCACCATATATATAGCATTTACTTTGAGTATAAACTCAAGTAGCGGTTGCTCATGATCAAAAGCCATCGGTATAAGCATGGCTATGATGATAGGGGGAACCAGATGGGCGATGTCCCTCAACAGCATGTCATTGAAAATGATATCATCCCAAGATGATTGCGTACGCTTGGTTATCTTCTTCACTAAGGGTATAACAACGTAGCGACAAAGCACATTAGCCAGAAGGATGATGAGAGCAATGGCCACTAAAGCTATCGTCCAATACACCCAGTTGCTATCACTATTAGCAATGCCTAATGCTCCGAGCCAACGAAGGATAGTCTCATTCATGTCATTCACAATTTACGTTAGTCCGAACAAAGATATAACAAAACAAGAAATAAATCTCTCTTTTCTTTGCAAAATCAATAAAAAGATATAATTTTGCACCGTTTTTTCATAACAACACGATATTAAGGTCGGTTCCGTAGCTCAGCTGGATAGAGCAACTGCCTTCTAAGCAGTAGGTCTTGCGTTCGAGTCGCAACGGAATCACTTAACAAGAAAAAGAGTCAAGATTACTTGGCTCTTTCTTTTTTGCTTCTATATAGACGAATATTTCGACTGGTATAAAATAAAAAACGGGCTTTTATTTTGTTCTCCGCTCGGCTTGTTGTAACTTTGCAAGGCAAAGCGTATATAATTAAGGTAATGGCAGACGTAATCAAACACGACGGTATAGTGGACGCAATCGAAGGAGACTGCATCCATGTGCGCATCGTACAGGCTTCGGCTTGTGCGGCTTGCGGTGCCAAGAGTCTGTGCTCGGCTGCCGAGAGCAAGGAGAAGATTGTCGACGTGTATGGTGCCGACGCTAAAGCCTACCAGGTAGGACAAAGAGTGATAGTCGAGGGAGCAGCAACGATGGGAATGAAGGCTGTTCGCCTCGCTTTTCTTTTCCCCCTACTGCTGCTGGTCGTTGCCGTGGCCGTTGCCATGTGGCTCACCGAGGGCAATGAGGTGGCAGGTGCCGTAGCGGCACTACTGGCCTTGACGGCATACTTCGGCGTGCTCTTTGCTTGCAAGAAGAGATTGATGAACGAATTTACATTTACGATACGATCGATGAATGTTTAACGATTAATGATTAACGAAAACCACGATGAGTGTCATCCCGACAAAGCGATAGCGCCGAGGGATCCCGCGCTGGAACTAAGCAAGAGGCACTGCGAGATTTTTCCTTCGCTTCGCTCCCTCAGAATGACACAATAAACACTACACTCTAAACAAGCAACAAATAACAAAACTCAAATCATAACATCAAATCATGAGTACAATTTTAATTGCAGTGATTGCTTTGGGACTTACAGCCTTGGTATTGGCCGCGGTGCTGTTTGTCGTATCTAAGAAATTTGCTGTAGAGGAGGACCCACGTGTGGGTCAAGTTGCCGAGGTGTTGCCGCAGGCCAACTGTGGCGGTTGCGGATACCCCGGTTGTGCGGGCTTTGCTGATGCCTGTGTCAAGGCGGGTTCACTCGACGGGCTGATGTGTCCCGTAGGCGGACAGGCAGTGATGAC
>JAZONP010000179.1:0-3041 GCA_045654565.1 Bacteroidaceae bacterium | reverse complement strand
GTACACACAGCCGAAGTGGCCTATGGAGAGACTATCCCCGAGTATGTATACGAGCCTACGACAGAAGGTGATGAGTTCCTCGGATGGATAGGTGACACCTACGAGACCATGCCTGCCCACGATGTGACCTACACGACCAATACCGAAAGTGGCATTGAGCAATCAGAAATCAGAAATCAGAAATCAGAAATGATCTTTGATCTCAGCGGCCGGAAGGTGACGAATACAGAGAACCTCAAGAGGGGTATCTATATCGTGAATGGTAAAAAGGTTGTGATTAAGTGAGGGCAGAGCCATGCTTGCATGGGCTATGCCGAGCGTGAACAAGCTCGACGAAGTCAAGGCTATTGTAAAATGAGCTTTTGCCATCGACGAAATTTTTAGCGATTGCTCACGAGTGCGCAGATGAAAATTGCGCCTCGTGAGTCGCTAACAAAAGATGAGTCAATGGAAAGAAGGTGGTGATTAGATAACGATTAACGTTTAACGAGAACAGAATTATGGGGGCATAGCTCCCATAATTCGTATATAAAAACATTATATTATGGAACAACTGATGAAAGAATTGCTCGAGCGCATCGAAAAAAATGAGTCTTCATTTTTTTAACGATAACGAAGACGAAAACGAAGACCGCATGCATCACAGAAATCTATTTTCATGAAGGGGAGGTTTCCCCGATGGGGGAAATTGACGATGACGATAACGCCCTTTTGCGTCGGCCCCCAAGGGGGAAAGATACCGACATCGCGGAACCAGATTCCTCCCCCCTGGGGGAGGTTAGGAGGGGGCTTCTATTGTTAATGGAGTGCAAAGCCCCCGACGGCCGTTACTTGGTGACGCGCAAGGTGCACTGGCAGGCAGTGTATAGGGTGTTGGTCGATGAGGGGTGGTACGATGCCTCGCTGGGCTATGCAGGCTTTGTCGATTATATCCGTTCGGTGGCTCCACCGGGCGGATTTCGCATTATGCCCGACGTGGAGACCATACGCCACATATCGCAGACGCTCTACGCCCGTCCCTTCCGCGACTGGCGCTACGATGCCGCCTACGGCACCAAGCGCTGGACATACGAGCGGATGAGGACGGTGGCAGAGGTGTTTCAGTCTTGCTTGGGGGAAGAAAGATAGGGGAAAAGTTGGTGGATTGTAATAAATGTATTACATTTGCAACATGAGAACCATGATAAGAACTGCAGACTTCGATGAGTTTTATAACTCGTTGCCGGCAAATGTTCAGAGCAAAGTGAAATATGCCATGAACATTATTGCAGAGGTGAAGGTGGTAAATACCAAATTGGTAAAGCGCCTTGTAGATACTGATTTCTATGAACTGCGCATATCGGTAGGTAATGAATACAGGGTAATTCTTTTTACCATCGACCATGAAAACTTTATCGAGGCCGAACAGATTATTCTCTTGAATGGTTTTATGAAGAAGTCGACCAAGGACTATAAGAAGGAGATAAAGAAAGCAGAACAAATATTAAACGATTTACAGCAATGAGACCCAAGATTGACATTAACAAGCTCAAACATCTGCCCACAGCGGAAGATATGTTTGTAGAAGAGTACGGAGCGAAAGGCACTGCTTCGCGTGAGGAGTTCGATGCAAAGGCTCGTGCTTGGTACTACGCCGAGGTGTTGAAGAATGCCCGCAAATCTGCAGGTATCACCCAACAGCAACTGGCCGAAAAGATAGGGAAGAAGCGTGAATATGTAGCGATGCTCGAAAAGGGCGAGACAGACATGCAACTCTCTACCTTTATCATGATGTCTGAGGCCGTAGGCCTTAAGTTTGCGCTAACTTATTGATAATAACCCATACAAATCAGAGCCGTCCGTTAAGAAAATCGGACGGCTCTGATTTTTTTATCGCAAGGCTCTGGCAGATTTATCACAGGGCTCTGATTTTTGGGAAAAGTTGTGGCAGTGGTTTCTTGCAGAGTATGTGTGAGTTACGGCGGATATGCCACATGTGCCACGTGATTGTATAGAGTACTATATACTAAAATTAAATAATTATATTTTAAAAATAATTTAATTAATTATTTATGTCCTTATAGGGTATGCAAAGTATGTGGCAGATGTGGCAGAATGGGCGTAAACGGCAAAAGTTGTGACAGTTAGGTCTGCCACAACTTTTCATGAAGGTACAATATAGGTGATATTTCCTTCGTTAATCCTCCACGCTGCGATGCGCATTGAGCCGTTGCTCTTCCTTGATGTCGTTACCCGTGAGGATAACCACGTTCCATCCACGCACATTGCGTATGCGCCGTTGCTCAAATCCGAGGCGGTTCATGCAGAGGGCGACCTTCTTGGCCGAGAGGGGGCGCTTCACCGAGCCGCCGATGAGCTCGATGATGCGCGTGGCGGTGAGGAACTCGCCCACCTCGTCGCCATAGGGCACGCGCAGGTAGGTGGCGATGAGCTCCTCCTCCATGCAGGGCTCCTCGAACTGGCGGTTGTGGCGCTGGAGCTCGGCATTGTCGTCGGCATCGAACCAGTAGCGGAAGCCCGTACGGTAGAGCGTGTAGGCCTGGCTGTACATCCCGTCGTAGGGCATGGGGTGTGTCCACGGGGAGTCGATGTCGCGCACGAGGAAGGGTAGCCAGCGGCGGTTGTCGGTGAGGTCGGTGAGGAATCGCGGGTTGTTGCCCGTGCCGCAGAACGAGGCGATGTGGGCGCGGCGCTCCTTGTAGCGGGCGAAGGCGGCACGCTCGTTCACCGTGGGGTCGGTGGTGATGGCCTTGAGCTGGTTGAGCTCCGCGGGTTGCAGGCTGTCGAGCTCTTCGAGCGAGATGAGCGCCATCTCGGTGAGCTCCAGGCGGTCGTCCTTGCTCATGCGCCCGGCAAAGTTCTTGGTGGAGAAGTAGCCGCTGAGCTCCGTGGGCAGGAGATGGCGCACGAAGGTGCTCTTGTAGATGCCTTGCGGACCGATGTAGGTGAGTATCTCGTGGTTGGTCTTGTCGGGCTCGAGCCACGCCGCCACCATGGCCACGAGCCACTGCTTGAAGAAGCGGTTGTGCATCTCCTGCGTG
>JAZONP010000178.1:0-23679 GCA_045654565.1 Bacteroidaceae bacterium | reverse complement strand
CACATCCGCCGCGAGAAGGCCAACAGTAACATCTGCTCCAACCAGTCGCTCATGGCACTGCACATCACCATCTACCTCGCGCTGATGGGCAAGCAGGGCCTGCGTGAAGTGAACGAGCAGAGCTATGCCGCCGCACACTACCTCTGCGACGAACTGGTGAAGACAGGCCTCTTCGCGCCTGCCTTCCCCGACACTCCCTTCCTCAAGGAGTTTGCCCTACGCACTACCCTACCCGTGAAGGCTCTCCAGGCACACCTTGCCGAGAAGGGCTACATGGCCGGTATCGCCTTGGGTGACTATCGAGAAGGCATGGACGACTGTATCCTCTTCTGCGCCACCGAGCGCCGCACCAAGGAACAGATTGACGAACTTGTAAAATTGGTAAAGGAGGCAAAGTTATGAAATATTATGACAAGTTAATATTCGAGATTTCACGCCCTGGCCGCATAGGATATAGTCTTCCGAAGAATTGGTCAACGGACAACAGACAACAGACAACAGACAAGCCGGACGGAGAATTTTCAATTTTCAATTCTCAATTTTCAATTCCCTCCGCCTTGCTTCGCGACACACCTGCCGAACTTCCTGAGGTGAGCGAACTCGATGTGGTGCGCCACTACACCAACGTGTCGAACAAGAACTTTGGCGTAGAGACGGGCTTCTACCCCCTGGGTAGCTGCACCATGAAGTACAACCCCAAGATCAATGAGGAGATGGCCTCACACGCAGCCTTCAAGGGATTGCATCCCCTGCAGAGTGAAGACACCGTACAAGGCGCTCTTGCCATCTACTACCATACGGCACGTGCCCTGAGCGAACTCACGGGCTTGGCCGACTTCACCCTCAACCCCTACGCCGGAGCACACGGCGAACTCACAGGACTGATGGTGATGCGCCAATACCACCTCCTACGTGGCGACACGAAGCGCACCCGCGTCATCGTACCCGACAGTGCCCATGGCACCAACCCCGCCAGTGCGGCCGTGTGTGGCCTCGAGATCGTGGAGGTGAAGTCGACCGCCGATGGCACCGTCGACACCAACGACCTGCGTGGCCTGCTCGACGACACCATTGCAGGTATCATGATGACCAACCCCAACACGCTCGGTATCTATGAGACACAGGTGGTCGAGATTGCTAAACTCGTGCACGAGGCGGGCGGACTCCTCTACTACGACGGAGCCAACCTGAACCCCATGCTCGGTGCCTCACGCCCTGGCGACATGGGATTCGACATCATGCACATCAACCTCCACAAGACCTTCTCGACACCTCACGGTGGCGGAGGTCCTGGTAGCGGCCCCGTAGGCGTAGCCGCACACCTCGTCGACTGCCTGCCCAACCCGAGAGTAACATTTGCCGACGGCAAATACAAAGTGGAAAGTAGAAAGATGAAAGATGAAAGTTGTGGAAGAGTCTCCGCCTTCCTCGGCAACTTTGCCGTCGTGATGCGCGCCTACACCTACATCCTCTCGCTCGGCAAGGAGATCAAGCACGTGGGTCCCATCGCCACACTCAATGCCAACTACGTGAAGGAGAGTCTGCGCGATGCCTACTACCTGCCCATCGACACGGTGTGCAAGCACGAGTTTGTCTTCGACGGCCTGGCCGACAAGAGCACTGGCGTGACCACTCTCGACATCGCCAAGCGCCTGCTCGACTATGGCTACCATGCGCCCACGATCTATTTCCCCTTGCTCTTCCACCAGAGCATCATGATAGAGCCCACGGAGACCGAATCGAAGGAGACGCTCGACGACTTCATCGACATCATGCACCGCGTAGCCGAAGAGGCTATAGCCGACCCCGACATGGTGAAGAGTGCTCCCCACTCCACTCCCGTGCGCCGACTCGACGAAACCACAGCTGCCAAGAACCCATTGCTAAAGTATCGGGATCTGACTTGACATGTTCGAAGGAAAGGGTTGGCAATCGCCGACCCTTTCTTATTCAAGAAGTAGATGGTTTTTGGGTTAGAATAGAGGAAAATATGCCCAGGCATGCGTTAAAGTTAGGACAAAAGTATTATCTTTGTCGAGTAGATTAGACCATTCATAATATAACAAGAAACGACTACTGATATGAACAACATTGCACAACAACTGATGGCATTACTCGATGCCTCACCTGTAAACTTCCTTGCGGCAGGCTACGTGGAAGAGCAACTGAGAGCAGCTGGTTTCACCCTCCTCGATGCAGGCAAGCCCTTCCCTATGCTCGTTCCAGGAAAAGGATATTTCATCACCAAGAATAACTCGGCTGTATTTGCCTTCCGTATGGGTACGGCACATCCTTCGGAGGCAGGTTTCAAACTCATCTGCGCCCATAGCGACTCGCCCTGCTTCCGCGTGAAGCCCGCCGCAGAGATGTATACCGAAGGAGGTGTCGTAAAACTTAACACCGAGGTATATGGGGGTCCCATCCTTTACACATGGTTTGATCGTCCCTTGTCACTCGCAGGCCGTGTGCTCTTGCGCAGTGCCAATCCCTTGAAGCCCGAAGTGCGCAGACTCAAGATAGAGCGTCCCCTGCTCGTGATTCCTCACATCGCCATCCACTTCAACCGCCAAGTCAACGAAGGTAATCACCTGAGCAAGCAGGTAGATATGCTTCCCGTCCTTGGCATCATCAACGACAAGCTCGAGACTAACAACCTTTTGCTGAAGACGATTGCCGAGGAATTGGGAGTAGCGATGGAGAACATCCTCGACTTTGACCTCTCACTCTACGACACACAGAAGGCAGAGCTCGTAGGTCTGAACAATGAGTTCATCTCATGTGGCCGTCTCGACGACCTTGCCATGGTGCATGCTGGACTCTATGCATTGCTCAATAGCAGTGCCACTCCCATGACACAGGTGCTTGCCGTGTTTGACAATGAGGAGACAGGTAGCGGCACCAAGCAGGGAGCTGCTTCGCCCGTACTGCGCAACCTCTTGGAGCGCGTAGTCACCAACGATGGTTGCGCAAGCGATGGATTGTATCGTGCTCTTGAACACTCGTTCATGATTTCGGCAGATATGGCTCATGCCCTGCACCCCAATTATCCGGGCAAGCATGACCCCACCAACCACCCTGTGATGGGTGGCGGCCCTGTAATCAAGATTAATGCCAACCAGAAGTATGTGACTGATGCCGAGTCGGCAGCTGTCTTTGCCGAGATATGTCGCGTGGCTGAGGTACCCTGCCAATATTTTGTGAATCACTCCGACATGGCTGGAGGATCTACCTTGGGTAACATCCTCACCTCTCAGCTCCCCATGCGCGGTGTCGATATGGGTAACCCCATGTGGGGCATGCACTCGGTGCGCGAGACCGCAACAGTAGTGGATCATGAATATGCTTGCAAGGCATTCACCACATTTTTCAACTTGAAGTAAAAAAAAGAAAAGAGACGCGGTAACCGCGTCTCTTTAGCAAATATTACATACGGCGGAAAGACAGGGATTCGAACCCTGGGAACAGTTACCCGTTCTCCGCATTTCGAGTGCGGCCCAATCGACCACTCTGGCATCTTTCCGTCGGCTAAGTTACAATATTTTTTTAATATGGCATCGATGATGCCTCACTTTCTTTTAAAAAGACAATGAAAATATCGCTTATCCAAATGAACCTCACCTGGTGTGACACTGCAGCAAATCTGCAACGCGCAGAGGAGTTGATAGCAGACAATCCAGGCGCCGACGTGTACGTCTTGCCCGAGATGTTCACTACTGGATTTTGCATGGAGCCTAAGTATATAGCCGAGCCCATGGAAGGTCCCTCATTGGCATGGATGCAGAGCATGGCAGCAAAGAAGAATGCTGCAATCGTAGGCAGTGTGGCAGCTCTCAGCCCTGATGGTGGATATCGGAATCGAATGTACTTCGTGGAGCCCAATGGCAAGGTGACATACTACGACAAACGACACCTCTTCAGTTATTCGGGAGAAGACAAGCACTACGAGTCTGGTAAAGAAAAAGTCATTGTAGAATTTCGTGGGGTACGTTTCTTCTTGCAGGTATGCTACGACTTGCGATTCCCCGTTTTTGGACGCAACTGCGACGACTATGATATAGCACTCTACGTAGCTAACTGGCCAGACAAACGGCGTATGGCTTGGGACATCTTGTTGCGCGCTCGTGCCATCGAGAATCAGGCTATAGTCATTGGTGTGAATCGTGTTGGTAATGACCCTATATGCAACTATGATGGAGGCACTGTGGCCATCGACTTCTTCGGTTTTGTAGCTACACAATGCGAGGACAACACAGAGCAGGTGGTTACCTACGAAGTTAAAATGGATGAACTGCGCCAATACCGCAACAAATTCCCATCATTGAATGATTCGGATGACTTTAAAATCCTGGATCAATAATTATAAAAGATTACAATAACAACAAAAGGAGGACCTTGCGGTTCTCCTTTTGTTATGTTCACTACTTTCAGATTACTGATACAAGTAACGCTTGATGCTCTTCTTGGGAGTTTTCTCAAACTCTTCGCTCTGAATCTGAACACTAACAATCTGGCAGTAAGCAGGCAGATTCTTATTCAACTCTACACGATTAGCCTCCATCTGTGCTGTAACATCCTGTTCGCTCTTACCTTCCTTATTGGCTGTATCATAATCGGGATAAACAAGAGCCACGAGTTTTCCATTGCGATGAACTACAATCGACTCAGATACATAGAGCATACTATTGAGTTGGTCCTCAATCTCCTCGGGATAGATGTTCTGACCCGAAGGACCGAGAAGCATATTCTTTGAACGGCCTTTAATGAATACGTTACCATCAGCATCCATCACACCGAGGTCACCAGAGTGGTACCAACCATCTGCATCGAGAGTCTCGGCCGTAGCCTCCTCGTTCTTATAGTAACCGAGCATCACGTTGGGACCCTTAACGAGAATCTCACCAGGAACGTTGGCTGGGTCTTCAGAGTTGATGCGCACCTCCATACCATAGGCAGGCTTACCACATGAACCCGGAACAAAGTTCTTCCAATCCTCATAACAGATAATAGGAGCACACTCAGTAGCACCATATCCTACGGTATAGGGGAACTTGAGTTGGTGAAGCAATGTCTCAACTTCGTGGTTGAATGCAGCACCACCTACAATTACCTCGTAGAAATTGCCACCAAATGAACTTATCATCTTCTCACGTACCTTAGACAATATAGTTTCGTTCACGATAGGCACCTTGAGAAGAAGCCTCATACTCGGAGTTTCTAGCTTGGGAAGCACGTTTTTCTTAATAATCTTCTCTATGATAAGGGGTACAGCCACAACCACTGAAGGCTTAATTTCATTAAGCGCCTGGAAAATAATCTTTGGAGAAGGTATCTTGGTGAGGAAGTAGATGTGCATACCTACGGTAAGCTCATAAACAAACTCAAATGCCATACCATACATATGAGCCATAGGAAGCATAGACACAATGGTCATACCCGCCTTGAGGCTGAGCGCACGATCGGCAAACTCCATATTGTTTGTCACTGCACGATAAGGAATCATCACACCCTTGGAGAAGCCAGTAGAACCACTGGTATAGTTGATAATAGCCAAATCGTCAGGATTATTCTCATGGTAGTACTTCACCATGTTCTTCTCAAATCTATTGGGGTACTTCTTACCGAAGAGCTCATTAAGATGCTCGCGAGCGTAAGTAAGCTTCTCGCTACGGCTGATGAGGAGTTCATAATCCTCAATACGGATTACTCCCAACACATCAGGAATCTCCTCCTCATTGAGGTTTTCCCAGTTGCTTTCACCAATAAAAGCCAGTTTAGAATCGCTGTGATTAATGATGTTGTGCACATTATCGGCCTTGAACTCATGCAAGATAGGCACAGGTACAGCACCATAAGTCAAGGCAGCAAGGAAGGCAACGCCCCAATTTGATGAATTACGCCCACATAATGAAATCTTATCACCTGGAACCACCCCCACTTCGCTGAACATAATATGAAGCTTCTCTATGCGACGCGCCACATCCTTGTACTGCAAGGTGCATCCCTTGTAGTCGGTCAAGGCATCGAGATCCCAGTTTTTCTTGATACTGTCTTCAATTCTTAAAATAATGTCTTTCGCCATAGTTTTTTTGGTTTTTTAATGGTTAATCGTCAACAAAAATATGCCAAAAGGCCGAACCTTACAAATTTTTTCACCTTTTTTAGATATTCAAAGCTAGGTAAACGATATAACCTATGTACATTAATAGAAAAATCACTCCCTCAACACGATCAAGCTGATTACGCTTAAATGTAAACGCAGCTATCCATAACATCACTACGCTAATGAGAACCATAGCCATATCAACTGTTGAAATGCTATCGATTTGAAATGGAGAGATGAAAGCACTGGCACCAATAATAAGCGCAATGTTAAAAATATTTGATCCTATAATATTACCCAAAGCCAATTGATTCTTGCCCTTGATAGCCGCAACTACACAGGTGGCAAGTTCGGGAAGCGAAGTCCCGACCGCCATCAACGTAATAGAGATAAAGGCTTCAGATACATTAAAATATTTAGCTATATTCACCGTATGCTCGACAAAGAAGTGGCCACCAAGGATCAATCCACCCAAGCCCAAGACTACGAGTGCAATTGATTTCCCCATAGGCATAAGATTTGAATCGTTAGAATTAGCTTCCACCCCAGCCCCACTCTTGGATGACCTGAACGAATCAACCATAAAAAGAATAAAGAAAAGCAATAAATAAAGTGCATCAATACGAGAGATACCTGGCGTTCCTTCAAACAAGCCAAAACCATTATACAAGACAAATACTAGAAATAAGGACACTCCGATAGCAAATATAAGGTCTTTACGAATATTGGAACGTGTAAATTCTATGGGAGAGATAAGAGCTGTCACGCCCAAAATTAAAAGAATGTTACAAATATTCGAACCCGTCACATTGCCCAATGCCATATCACCATGACCACTAATAGCAGCAATACCACTTGATACCAATTCTGGCGTTGAAGTTCCAACACCAACGATAGTCATACCTATGACAAATTCACTAATACCATACTTTCGCGCTATGCTTGACGCTCCATTCACTAACCAATCTGATCCCAGCAGAATCATCACCAATCCTGCCACTACCCAAAGAATATCAAAAATCATGTATTAATCCAATTACTAATTAACGAACAATATTACCAAAAGGGAGTAATGCCAACATAGCTAATTTAAAATGCTGCAACCCAAAAGGAATACCCACTATAGTGATGCAAAAAACAACACCTAATCCCAAATGCGCTAATGCCATTTCAAGACCACCAAAGAAAATCCATATGATATTGAGGATGACGGAACCAACACCTAAGTTTCCATTTCTTGGCTCAATATTGCTCCCAAAAGGAGAAAGTGCCAACCCCGCCAACTTAAACAATTGCATACCCACTGGAATACCGATAATAGTAACGCAATAGATGAGCCCCAAAAGGAGGTACCCCAACGACATAAACAACCCACCAAAAATAATCCAAATAAAATTTCCTAAACAAGACATATTATATATTAGATATTTGAAAAACTATGCAAAGATACGACAACCGAGGTGGAGAACAAAGCAAACGACCTATTAATTTCAAACAAACCAGACTATTGACATTATCAATGGCAAATACAAACTCAACAACAATCATCCGCAGAGTTTATCATAGAATAAAAAAAACAAAAAAAAGCATAATATATTTGTTTATTCAAAAAACATGCCGTACCTTTGCATTCGAAAAAACAAGGGTACCTTGGCCGAGTGGCTAGGCAACGGTCTGCAAAACCGTGTACGGCGGTTCGAATCCGCCAGGTACCTCACTAAGGGAGGCGTACAAGTACGCCTCCTATTTTGTTTTAAAACACGCTAAGATTAGAAATAGAGAACTAAAAAGAAAAAAGAACCTTGCCCAATGCACAGAGTCTTTAAAATATTATTCGCATGCAGCATATGCCTTCTAAGCAATGCAAATCAAGCCGCAATAGCACAGAGCACAAAGAAAGATGATATTCGTCTCATATACAATGTAGACAATTTCAATTTCTTTGACAACCGAGAGGTACATAGCCCTTATCAACGCTCACAAACGCTCTTCGGCTCGCGACTCGAGGTAGAGGTAGGCCTACAATTTGAAGCCAACACAATCATGACAGGAGTCATGGGAGTAAAAGACTTCGGACAAAGTGGTATTGCACAAAAAGACCTTACCCTATACTACCACTACGAGGAAGGACACCTTTCTGGAGCTTTCGGCGCATTCCCACGCAACCACCTCAAGCAAGACCTTCCCGACATCTTCGTTTATGACTCATTACGCTACTATTCCCCCATACTCCATGGTGCACTCATACAGTATACATCAAGCTATGGCTATGCCGAATTTTATTGCAATTGGATCAACAAACAGGGAGTAAACGAACGTGAAATATTTGAGCTTGTCACTGACGGCCGCTTCGGACACAAAGGGTATTACTTTGGATGGAATGCACAACTGACACACTTCTCCGTACCCCAGCCCCATAATGGGCTACACGTATACGACAAACTGATGATACATCCTCACGTAGGCATTGAGAAGAGTCAACTATGCTGGGCCGATGCCTTCAGCATCGACATGGGGCTGATGCTTTCACTAAATCGAGACCGAAAGGATATGCTATGGAAATCCCCCATGGGATTTCTTGGAGAGATTAAACTGCGCAAATGGCGTTTTGAGCTACGTGATCGTCTCTATGCAGGCAATCCTCAATTTTCAGACTACGAAACACATGGATCACAATTACACCGTGGAGACCCATACTACCGCAGCAGCCTATACAACCGCACAGATATTTGTTTCTACCTACTCAACCGCATCAATGTCCAATGCTATCTCGGAGCATCATTTCACTACACAGAGAAAGCCTTGGACACCTCTCAGCAGGTAATACTACGCGTCTGTCCAAGATTTTAATCAACGCTGCATACCATTGACAAAGGTAATCGTCTTCACAAACTTCCCATTGGCATCATACTCTTTAAATATGCCATTTTGAACGTCATTTTCGAAAGTACCCTCAATGCTCGTACCATCGGACCGAGTCAACCATCCTTGACCATCCTTAAGTCCGTCCTTATAATAACCGGCATACTTGGTTCCATCAGCAAGTGTCATGCATCCTAAACCATGAGGAAGGTCGTCGACCCACTCGCCTTCATAAACATCACCATTTGGCCAGTAGCAGACCCCACGACCATAACGTTTATTCTGTTTCCACTCACCTTCATACACCTCACCACTAGGCATTTCGTATCGTCCCTGACCCTCAACATCACCATTACGACATTCGCCTATGTATCTTGCACCATCCATAAGGGTGTATTCTCCACTTCCCGAACGTTGACCATCCACGTATTCTCCTACGTAAATATCACCATCGGCAAAACGATATTCACCCTTACCATGTGGTATATTATTGCGCCACTGTCCTGTATACTCATCACCATTGGAATAAAAGAAAGTACCTTCACCATCGCGCATATCATCCTTCCAATCACCGTCATAACTAGCTCCATCAAGCCAAAAAAGGCGCCCCTTACCATGCTTATGGTTGCGACTCCACTCACCATTATAATTCGACCCATCACAAGCCCATATGTACACACCTGTCCCATGTCGCTCTCCATTCTCCCACAGACCAGCATAGGTATCTCCATTTGAGTAATATAGTGTACCAAATCCCTGGATTATATCTTGCTCAAAGGTTCCTTCATAACGATTCCCATCAATGTAATAATAGACACCCTTTCCATCGCGCACATCTTTACTCCACTCACCTTCGTACTTCTCACCATTAGCGTAGGTCATCGTACCCTTTCCATGGCGATGTCCGCGTTCAAACTGACCATGATACACGGTTCCATCAGTATAAGTACGTTCTCCTATACCGTGAGGACGCATCAGCATCATCTCCCCTTTATAGAAAGATCCATCACTCAATATTTTTTCCTTTTTCGTGGTCATTATCTTCCTCACAAGCTGTCCCTCAGCTGAAAGGGGCACACAAAAGAAAAGCGCCGAAACAAGCGACACCACACACAATATTCGCCTATTCAATAACATATATCTTTATCTCTTCATCAAATTTAAGGCCACAAAGTTACTATTATTCCCATAAATAACCAACTGAACTTATACATTTAAACCAACACCGCAAACAACAGAAAATTAAGACCTCTAAGGCTCCTCCATATATCTATACAGTCATTTCTTTATCCCCAACTTGTTCAAGGCTTGTTGATAGCGACGAGCATTGGCATTATGTTGGGTAAGCGTAGTGGCAAAGTTATGATACCCCGAGAAGTCCTCCTTGGCACACATATAAATATAGCTATGCTTGGCAGGACTGAGCACACTCTCTATGGCCGAGATAGAGGGGATTCGTATAGGACCAGGGGGAAGACCTGCATACTTATAGGTATTGTATGGTGAATTAGTCTGCAAGTGAACATAGAGGATACGGCGCAATTCAAAGTCTCCGAGCGCAAACTTTACCGTCGGGTCGGCCTGCAAGAGCATGCCCCTCTTTAGGCGATTCAAATAGAGTCCTGCAACCAAGGGTTTCTCATCATCCTTGGCCGTCTCTTCGTCAACAATGGAAGCTAATGTCATTACCTCACTCGGAGATAAGCCTAGCGCTTTAGCCTTGGCCATACGTGAATCGTTCCAAAAGTGCTTGCTCTCCTTTATCATACGGTTCACGAACTGTTCAGGAGTCATTGTCCAATACACTTCGTAGGTATTGGGAATGAACATACAAGGGACAGTCGCAGAGGTGTAGCCAAGACTATCGAGGAGGTGTACTTCGGAGAGAAAGTCCATCACGGAGGCCGAATCGGTCATGAGCTGGCGGCCCACGGCACCTGCCAGACGATCAAGTGTACGTACCGAGGGGACAACGAGCCTCACGGGAGTCTGATTGCCCGAAAGTAAGCGTAAACAGATGTCGCGCATGGAGTCGCCAGGGCGAATGACATAGTTACCAGGTTTCACGCGCTGGTCATACTTGTAATGCCGCATCAGTGGAACAAAGCCAGCCATAGTCCTAAACTCTGCTGCTGATGCCAGCATCTCCCCCACCCGCCGCATATCATCATTAGGGCACACCTGTATATACGCATCCTCTTCGCTCTGCACCACGGGAGCCATCACAGTCGAGCAGGCCACATAGGCTACGGAACCTACCGCGACAAGGAGTGATATCACCACCCCGCCAAGGATATAAATGATTTTCTTTTTCATTGTTTGATTTTTGTTTTCTATACTAAATAACAATAGATTACCTACAATCGAGATGACTAAGACTCTATTGAGGGAGAGTTAGAGAGCTCTTTCCCCCATACCTCCAAATACATCTCGGCTACCTTGAGACTATCGTGATGTCGGCGCACATATTCTATACTATCGCGTTTAAGCTGGGATAAACGTTCAGGGTGGAGCACCAACCATTCAAGCTGACGATAGACATCTTCCTCATCGGGCTGTACGTTAATAATGGGGCGCAGTTCTTTCTCACCCAAAATCTCATAGTTCTCCCGCTCTCCACCGCCCACCACGATGATCCCCCGACTCATCGCCTGCAAAGCATTCATGGCAGGAGTATAAGAGTATATCTGATCGAGCAGCACATCGCAGCTGAGCATCATCTGCTTATACACAACAAAAGGTACCGACTCAGCCTTCACCATTTCAGCATAGTCGGGATAGTCGGCCACGATACGTTCAAGGGCACGTAACATAATATCGGTGCCTTTAAGCATCGTACGACTACGATTAATACCGATAAAGAAACGTATCTTATTATCTCGTGTAGAGTTTATCGTGCTGTGTTTATAGTCATCGTTTATCGTTAAATATTTATCGTCAACTATTTCTATCGGCATCGGAATGAAGGTAGTCTTGTCCGGGTAGTAAGGACGATAAGCCACATCATACTCATAGAGTCCGCTAATGATTCCGTCACAAGTCCCTGCTATGTGTATGCTCGCCTCCTTCTTATAGGAATGCAACCAGTCGCGCTCATTAGCTATATTCCATTCGTGATGCACTTCGCGTGTGGGAGTATAGAAGTCGCAGTAGCGCAGCGTGCGGTTCACCAGGCTATCATATACATAGTGGTAGTCGTAGCCAAAAGCACCGAGAAATACCTTCTTATTGTGGCGTTTCAAGTAGTCGTAGATACGTATACCGCGTTCAGCTTTAAGTTCAATGAAGTGCACTGGATTGATAAGCTGCACCACATCGTAACCACGAAACTTGGGCAACAATCTCAGCACTTGAAGCAAATAAGCAATCCTTCCCCATCGACCCGGCTTGCGGATAAGGGAGATATCTGTAGGATAGGCCTTCCACTCATCGCCATTAGATACTACCACAACCTCATGTCCTAACTTGCGCAGAGCACAAGCTAGCGTCCAATGCACATTGCTATATTCTCCCAGAAGCAATACCCTCATATCTGCGTTTTGATTCGAATGCAAAGATACGAATAAGCGAGCGAGAAATATCAAGCCTGCTTCAATGTTTTTCAAAGTGTGCTTACCTCAAAGAGGCAGGAAAATGTAAAGAAAAGAAACAATAAATTTGATTTTTTATCTGACTTACTATAACTTCGCGATAACTTTAGCCACACACCTATGAGCATTTCCATCATCGTTCCCGTATATAATGTTGAGCCCTACTTAGAGCGTTGCGTAAGAAGCATCCTCGCACAGAGTCATACCGACTGGGAACTGCTATTAGTTGATGATGGCTCTCCTGACCACTGTCCCGAGATTTGCGATTCATATGCAGCTAAAGACAAGCGCATCAAAGTAATACACAAGACCAATGGAGGATTATCTGATGCTAGGAACCATGGGCTAGAGATTGCAACTGGCGACTATGTGCTCTTCGTAGATAGCGACGACTATATACACCCCGAAATGTTGAGAGTAATGAGCCAACTGGGAGAGAGAGAGGATGCCGACATCGTGCAATGTAGCTACATACGAGGAACAAAAGACAAATTTCCATCCATCAAAGAGAGTACAAAGCACGAGACCTTCGACAATCTGAGTATTTTTACGAGTACAAAGCAACAGACCATCCTGTGCGCGAAACTTTATCGACGTAGCCTTTGGAACGGGTTACGCATGCCAATCGGCAAGATACACGAAGATGATTTCACGACATGGAAACTCTATTATCGTAGCCGCAAAATTGTAATCACAGATACCCCTTACTACTATTATTACAAGAACCCACTCGGCATCATGGCCAACGAAGGCAGACGATTCAGTCCATTACTCGTAGAAGCTTACGAGGAACGCATCTCTTACTTTGAAGAAAGGAACGAACAAGTTTTAGCACAACTTTCTCGATGGCGTTTCAGCATGACATTGATGTACGTCTATCTTAGAGGCAATATCACGAAGGAAGAAAATCGATGCATCTTGAATCTACTACACAAGAACATTAAACGCTTTGTACGCTGCAGCCAGGTACCTTGTAACCACCGCATAGCATTTGCTATCTTAGGACTATCACCTCGATTCTACAGAGCAATTTTCCAGATATTGGGAATGACCAAAACAATAGAATAATCAATCTATCGGAGCGTACCAGCCAATGCTATATACAATCTCAGATATGCAGCAAGCCCAACGAGAGAAAGTGGAAGAAGCTTGATTGTTTTCAAAATCTTCGTCTCTTGCAACATTGTACTAAACAAAGTTTTATATGGAGGATGCACCGCGTCGACTTCATCTACAATCTTTTTATAATCAACCTTATCTACATCCACACAACGTCCCATATCGATAAGATGATTCAAACAACAAGTCCATAGCCACATAGACTCGGTACGCAAAGATAGCTCATCCTTGACAATAAAATAAAGACGATAGTTATTCGTTAGCAATTGGCGTATCTTTACATACTTGTAGCTTGTAGTAATGGTGCCTGCATGGGCAATATAACGGTAACATCCCCGACTAGAATAGTGTATACTTTTGCAGCAACGGATGACATCAGGCATAATGGCACCATCTTCAAAACATACACCTACGGGAAAGCGCAACTCACGCCACAAGGTCGCACGAAAAATTTTATTACAGGCATAGCTATGCGTATACCCCTTACGCCGTATCCAATCGACGAAAAGGTCTTCATGCAATGTCTCACCCCCAAAAGCCAACATGTGAGCCTTAGTACTCCCAGCATACACCTCAATTGGATATTCCAACATGTCCACCTCTGGATGAGATAGCAAAAAGGACATATTCTCCGTCAATGTTTGGGAATCGATATAGTCGTCCGAATCGACAAAAGTAATATATTCACCACAGGAAACTTCTATACCTTTATTACGAGCAGCACTGAGTCCTCCATTGGGTTGATGAATGACCACTATGTTATGCTCGGGATGTTCATAGGCAAAGCCATCGCATATATCTCCACTCCTATCTGTAGATCCATCATCGACGAGAATCAACTCAAAGTCTGTGCACATTTGCACAACAACACTCTCGAGGCAATGCTTCAGATACTCCTCAACATTATATACGGGAACGATGATGCTCAGTCTCATTCTTAGGGATGATTTGCCGCAAAGATAACGCAAAATTTCGCCAAATCGAAATTTTACATTATTTTTGTGACTTGTATAGATTTATCACATCAGTGAAGCAAGAGCAAGACAATCACACAGCCAAGGATTCGGGATACAATGGTATTCTGAAATATATCGGCATCTTTGGCGGTGTGCAAGGTTTCGTGAGTGTGATAACCTTGCTCAAGGTTGCCATTGTCTCACATCTACTCGGTCCCAATGGTGTGGGCCTCACCGAAGTGTATAATCGTACAGTCGATTTAGGCAAGAAGGTTACCGACCTTGGCATCTCATATAGTGCCGTACAGACCATCTCAGAGCGACGAAGCGAAAGCGAGGGCAACAGGACCATGGGATACGCTATAAAAGTGGTGCGGTCATGGTCGTTATGGTTAGCAATGTTCGGCACACTACTATTTTTTCTTTTGGCCCCTCTGCTGAGTCGTTGGAGTTTCGACGGCGACTGCACTTATACACCCGTATTCCGTCTGCTTTCGCTTATCGTTGGCTGCTCGGTACTCATGAGCGGCGAACTGGCTGTTCTCAAAGGAGCACGTATTTTGGGACGCGTGGCATGGTATCAACTACTCAGTGCAGTGGTGATGCTCGCCGTATCTATACCATGTTATTATATACTAGGCTTCAGAGGCATCATCCCCAGCCTTCTGCTCACCGCTATAGGATTGTTGGTAGTGGCCTGCTGGCACTCGTTCAAAGAGTTTCCATACCGAGTGGATCTTTTCTCACGCAAAGTTATAATCGACGGCTTCTATATCATAAGCCAAGGTGTCAACTATACGCTGGCCGGATTTCTTAATTCGGGTGCATTCTATCTTGTCTCAGTCTACATCTTCAATCAAGGAAGCGAGGGCGAAGCAGGATGCTATTCCTACGGCAGCTTACTGATATCTTACTTAAGCATGCTTGTGTTTGCAGCGCTCGACAACGAGTTCTTCCCCCGACTTTCAGCCGTCAACAAGCACCGGCAACGCGCCAACCACATCGTGAATAACCAGATAGAAATGCTCATGGTGCTCATCACCCCACTCATCGTGAGCTTTGCAGTGTGCCTTCCCCTGTTAATGAAGCTATTCGATGCCAAGTTTATGCCACTTGTCATAATGACCCAGCTAGGCGTAGTGGGACAATTCTTCAAGACAATGATGCACCCACCCGCCTGCCTCTCGCTTTCGAAAGGCGAGTCACGAATATTCCTTCTGCAGGAGGTATTATCCTACATCTTTATGGCTATGGTGATGATTGGCGGATTCAAATATTATGGACTCAAAGGGTTGGGTGTGGCCATATTACTCACAAACCTATTTGATTGGTTGTCAGTATGGTTCATCACTAAGATACGATACAAATTTTCATATAGTCAGCGCGTGTGGCAACTGTTGGTAGCGCAATGCCCTATCCTAATAGCAATGTTGATAGTATGCCTATTTACTCATGGATGGCTCTATGTCTGCGGAAGCTTGGCAGTAGTAACATGGTCGGCCATATATTCCAGCCGATTTCTTTACCATAACACCACCTTCATTCATCAGCTATTAGCCAAAATGCAATCAAAGAATCAGTTAAAGAAAGAACAAAAAAGAGAATAATACGGAAAACTATTCATAAAAATAGTATCTTTGTGAAATATATCGAATCATAACATTCAACACATATGAAAAAATACATATTATTCTTCCTTATGATACTACTGTCCGTAGGCACTAGTTATGCACAACAAGAGACAAAACCCAAAGGCAAAGGAGAGATGAAATTTGAGAAGACTCGACACGACTTTGGCGTCTTTGCTCCTGACACAGCCATATTGACCTACAATTTTGTTTTCACCAACGTTGGTAAGGAACCTATCATCATCCACCAAGCATCGGCTTCATGTGGGTGTACTGTACCCGAATACACCCTTGAGCCCGTCATGCCAGGATGTAAGGGGAAAATCTCCGTCACATACAACGGCAAAGGTCGCAAGCCTGGAGTATTTCGCAAAAGCATTACCATACACAACAATGGTAAGCAGACCCCCGTGCGCCTCTACATTGAAGGAGAGATGATAGACAACACCCCTCCCGAGCTAATACAGGAAGGTGAGCTATACCAAAGCATATACTAATCATTAATACATTCAAAAAACAACAATTTATGAGAAACAGATTTCTGACCTTGTGCATCGCCCTGTTCTGTACAGGAGCTATTGCGGCACTGAAAGCCGAGAATGCGAAACCATTTGTAATCCCCGAACTGCGCCATTGGCAAGGTGCTGAAGGCATAACAAACATCACATCAAAAAGCAAAGTTGTATACGTCAATGACGAACTCGCTGACGTAGCAGATGCTTTGGCAGAAGACTATGGTTTGCTATTCGGCAAGAGCTTGCATACAAAAAATGCCAGCAAAGCCCCCAAAGGTGATATCATCATGACCCTTATCAACGATGAAGAACTGGGTGAGGAGGGCTACACCATCGAGATTGGCGATGCAGTTGCCATTAGCGCCAATACCACCACTGGTGCTTATTGGGCAACTCGTACCCTACTGCAGATTCTCGAGCAGCACGAGGGAATGAATCTCCCCAAGGGTACTATCCGCGACTGGCCTGACTACGCCGTACGTGGCTTCATGATTGACTGTGGACGCAAGTACATCCCCTTGGCTTACCTCAAAGAGTACAGCAAGATCATGGCTTACTACAAGATGAACACCTTGCAGGTTCACCTCAACGACAATGGCTTCAAGCAGTACTTTGGTAATGACTGGAACGAGACCTACGCTGCCTTCCGCCTCGAGAGCGAGCTCTTCCCCGAGCTCAGTGCCAAGGACGGTTGTTACGGCAAGGATGAGTTCCGCCAGTTCCAGAAGGACGCCGCCAAGATGGGCGTAAACATCATTCCCGAGATTGATGTTCCCGCCCACTCACTAGCCTTCACACATTACCGCAAGGAATTTGGCACAGAGAAGTATGGTGTTGACCATCTCGACCTCTTCAACCCCAACGTGTACAGTTTCCTCGACTCACTCTTCACCGAATACCTCGAAGGTGAGGATCCCGTATTCGTAGGCAAGCAGGTGCACATCGGAACCGACGAGTACTCAAACGCCGAGAAGGAGACCGTGGAGAAGTTCCGTGCCTTCACCGACCACTACATTCGCCACATTGAGAGCTTCGGTAAGCAGGCTTGCGTATGGGGTGCTCTCACTCACGCCAAGGGCGACACCCCGGTAAAATCGGAGAACGTCATCATGCACATCTGGTACAACGGCTACGCCAACCCCACCGACATGAAAGAGCAGGGTTACCAACTTATCAGTATCCCCGACGGTTCAGTATATATCGTGCCTGCTGCAGGTTACTACTACGACTACCTCAACCTACCTTACCTCTACAACTCTTGGAACCCCACCGTCATCGGCAACCAAAAGTTTGAATTTGGCGACCCCGCTATCCTTGGCGGTATGTATGCCGTATGGAATGACGTAGCAGGAAATGGCATCTCAGTAGATGATATCCACCACCGCTGCTACCCTGGCTTGCAGACCATCGCTGCCTCTACCTGGAGTCCTACCTACAAGAGTGTTCCTTTCGAGGAGTTCAACCACAAGCGCAACCTTTTGAGCGAAGCTCCTGGCGTAAACGAAATGGGTATCATCAAGGGAGAGCCTAACAGTGTCGTATACGAGCTCGACATGGTTAAGCCCGGCAAAACCTACAGAGTAAAGGAGTCTGGCTATGATTACACGATCAGCTTCCACCTTGACGCTGCTAAAGAAGAACGTGGCACACTGCTATTCTCGAACAAGGCCACAGAGTTCTACCTTAGTAGCCCCATTGATGGACGTATGGCTTTCGTTCGCGATGGCTACCTCAACACCTTCGACTACTACGTGCGCGAAGGTTGGGATGCAGACATTCGCATCGAATGTACCAACACAGCAACACGTCTCTACGTAAATGGCAAACTCGCCGACGAGCTCAAGCGCGCCAAACGTTGGGCATCAGAGAAAACCTCATACGACTACGTCCCCACCCTCTTCTTCCCCTTGGAGAAGGCGGGTAACTTCAAGAGTACTATCACCAACCTCAAGGTAGAGAATTTCGTAAGATAATAAGTGTAAGCATTGAGTTCAGCACAACAAATAGGGTGGCCGGCGGGCCACCCTATTTTTATCCTCAGTTACGAACAAACAACTTAGTTCACTATTCAGAGTCCCAAGATCATAACTAAATTTTATTTTCCAGCCAATCATCTATAAGCATGCGAGCCATACTCATCTTACCTGGTATAGGAGGAATATTATTGCGACTAAAGAATGCAGCATCTTTCAGTTCGCCATCGCATAGCATAATTTCCCCATCCACATAGTCCGCATGGAATCCCACCATCAATCCCATTGGATAAGGCCATGGCTGACTACCAAAATACCGAACATTGGCAACATGCAGTCCCGTTTCTTCAAATATCTCACGACAGACACACTCTTCTAACGACTCACCTGTCTCCACAAAACCTGCAACCAAACCATAATAATCGCGTCGAAAATTTTTCGCTTTGACCAATAATGCCTCTTCACCCCGATGGACTAGTACAATGATAGCCGTATTCAACTGAGGCCATATCTCCTGCCCGCAACGAGTGCACCGTTTACTGATAGCACTCGCCCACTCCATCGGTGCACCACAAAGCCCACAGAACCGATGTTGGCAATCAAAGTAAAGCAATTCACTCGCCTTACCTGCCAAACGATAATCTGTTTCAGAGAGCAAATAAAAGCTTCCACGCAGATCAACCCATTTATACCCTTCCTGAATCTTTTCTTCTTGGCATTCTGCCATATAACAGAGAGTTTTTTCGGTTTCATGAAATAAGCGTATACCACAATCACCAAGCCAAGTTGGCAGTGCAGACACAGGATCAACCCTTCCGACACAATGGACTAACAAACGACCATTATTGAATATATAATACTTGCATTCTTTCATCATGGGAAAAGATTAAAAGTCCTAAAAAAAAGAGGTATCCCCTGAAAGGGAAACCTCTCTTTCGTTCCTTTTTATTATAACCTTAACGCTTCAACAGCGACATCACTGTAGCACCATTAACATCGAGGAAATAGAGATTATCACCCTCAACCTTAAAGTCCACTACCTGACCAAGCGTAGGCAACATAGCATCTTCGATGGTCATATCAGTACACATCATGCGGGTACTACCCATAGCTGCAAACATAGGAACCTCAGGATTAACCTCAGCTGGAAGAGCACCAGTCAGCTGATTACATCCTGTGCAGCCATAAACAATCTGCTCTGCAATATCAAAACCCATGAATGCATCCACAGAGTCTGGCACCGACAATTCTCCAATAGTCACTACATTCCATTCACCACCGAGCACATCAAAACTCTTCTTCTCTGCGCAGCCAGCCATTACAACTACCGCCATCAAGGCTACAAACAAATTGCCTACTTTCTTCATTGTGTTACTTCTTTTATCCGTTAATACTCTAAAACGATTCATTTAGTCGACGCGAAGATATAAATTATTTTGGGAAACCACAAAATTATGTGACTAATCCTCGAGCATATGCATTTTTTTTTTACTTTTGTAAGTCACTTAACGATTCCAACTATGATGAACAAGATAGATTTCTTCACCGCTTGCACAGATGACCCCACACTGCTAAACGAATTGACATCATCGGCTATTATAAAAGGTGTACACACGATAGAAGCCGACTCGCCCTTCATTCCTCTGGAGCGTAACTTGTCAACCCAAACACTACAACACATTGCTACACAGAGCACAAGCGAGTATATACTTCTTTATACCCATATCGGACATCTAAGAATTGGCTACCGCGCCATAGAGCGCATGCTACGAACAGCCACCGAGAGCAAGGCCGATTGGGTATATAGCCATCGCCACGTGACGAAGCAAGGAGACACGCTCGCCGTGCCTACCAACGAATACCAAGAGGGCAGCATAAGAGATGACTTCGACTTCGGCCCCCTGATTCTGATACGAGCCGAAGCCATACGTGAGTTTCTCGCCACTGAACCCGAGGTTATGCAACATGCTGCGCTCTATCAGCTTCGTCTCTACATCAGCCGCACTGGCCGATTGGTACACATCAACGAATACCTCTACACCGAATACGAACAGGACACACGCTCCTCGGGAGAGAAACAATTCGACTACGTAGATCCACGCAACCGCAAAATACAGATCGAGATGGAACGGGCCTGCACCACACACCTCAAAGAGGAGGACGCATTTATCGATTATCGGACCTTGAAAGTCATTGATACCGAGGAGGGAGAGTTCCCCTATGAGGCTACTGTTGTCATCCCCGTGAAGAACCGCGCCAAGACTATCGGTGATGCCGCGCGCTCGGTGCTGGAACAGGAGACCGACTTCCCCTTCAACCTCATCGTGGTGGACAACCACTCCACTGATGACACAACAGAAATACTATCTCAACTATCAATTGATTATTCACGATTGACAGTGATAACCCCCAAACGCACCGACCTCGGCATCGGAGGGTGCTGGGACATTGCCATACGTCACCCCCAATGCGGACGCTATGCCGTGCAGCTCGATAGTGATGACCTATATAGCGACCCGTACACACTGCAACGCATCGTCGACACCTTCCGTCACGAGCGATGCGCTATGGTTGTGGGAAGCTACCGTCTGTGCAACTTTGCTCTTGAAACTCTTCCTCCCGGTATCATCGATCATCGCGAGTGGACCGAGGAGAATGGCATGAACAACGCCCTGCGCATCAATGGGCTCGGTGCTCCCCGTGCCTTCTACACCCCCGTCATCCGTGAGATAGGCTTCCCCAACGTGAGCTATGGCGAAGACTATGCTGTGGGTATCGCCATCAGCCGAACCTATCGTCTGGGCCGTATCTACGAACCCATCTACCTCTGCCGCCGCTGGGAGGGAAACAGCGATGCAGCCCTCAGCCCCGAGCGAGTGGCAGCACACAACCACTACAAAGACAGTCTACGCACCCAAGAGATACGGGCAAGAAAGAAATTGTAGCTTTTGTTTAAGGTGTAGAGGTTAGGGTAGCCATCCAGATGGCCTATATCTCCAGGTCCTATACACACGAAACACAACACACGAAACAATCCATGGCCGATAACTATTTAGAAAAGAAAATGGAAGAGTACCGCTCACGCAGCGCTACCTCCAAGCACACCAAAGCAGCCGCACCGCTCAACCGTCTGTTACTGCTCAACCGCAGCCATCGAGGCTACGACCAACGCCGCGTGGTATCCATAGAGGAGTTACGACGCATCGTGAGCGTAAACACACGCATACCCTCGGCACGCAACCAGCAATGCTTGCGCTTCCGTATGGTAACTGCCGAGGAAGCACACCTCATACTACCTCACATCAAACTCGGCGGTGCACTGCCTCAGCTACATCTCCCCATCGAGGACACCGAGCCACAAGCCTTCATCATCATATGCAGCACCATCGAGGAGAACAAGTGGGTTGATATTGACCTCGGCATCTCTGCACAGAGCATGCTACTCAAGGCTACTGAGATGAGCCTCAACGGAATCTGCATCGGCGCCTTCAATGCCCAGGCTATCACCGCTGCCTTTGATCTCCCTTATACCCCCCTACTCATCCTCGCCATTGGCAAGGGAGCTGAGCATATACAACTCACCGAGATCTCCGCTGAAGAGAGCCACTCCTATTACCGTAACGCCGGTATACACTATGTACCCAAGGTAAAACTAGAAGAATTGATCATTTAACGATGAATGATTAAAATGAAGGGTTATAGGCTTAAGGTTAACGATGAAAAATGAAAGATAATCAGCGAACAGACATTTGTCTTTACTCCTAAACTCCTTTACTCCTAATTCTTAATTCCTAACTAAATGAAGACCCTCCTCATCGCCATCGGCAAAACCGACAACAAATACCTTACCGCAGCTACAGACGACTACCTAAGCCGCGCCAACCACTACGTCCCCATCGAGATGAAAGTCATCCCAGACATACGCGATGTAAAGAACCTCTCGCAAGAGCAACAGAAGGTTCGCGAGGGCGAACTCATACTAAAACAACTACAACCGGGCGACCACATCATCCTCCTCGACGAAGGAGGCAAGGAGTTCACCTCCGTAGGCTTTGCCGATTGGTTGCAGCAACGAATGAACACCGTGCCTCGCCGCTTAGTCTTCATTATCGGTGGACCCTACGGATTCTCCGAGGCAGTATATGCCGCCGCACACGGCAAGATATCTCTTTCCCGCATGACCTTCTCACACCAAATGGTAAGAGTCATCTTCGCAGAGCAGTTCTACCGTGCATTGTCTATACTGAACAACCTCCCCTATCACCATGTATAATGGGTTTAGTGTTTAGAGTACCATCCGACAGACAATATTGCGAAGCCCACTCTACACTAAGCACTAAATACGATAGTCTCACTCAGAACACATACATACAATTCACGAAAACGCAAGTATGCGCCCTTGCTTCCCTCTGGATGGCCACGCGAGTTTACGATGCCTGATTCCGTGAATTTCGTGAGTTTTGTGTGATAGAGAAAGAAAATATAATGCTGAAGTCTTCGAATTTTGCGTAAGACTCAGCGAGAAAGATTCTACCAGGTCCTAATGCGAGATCCCTCTCTACGCTCGGGTTGACACACTACACTCTACACACTAAACCCTAAACAAAAAGAAAATAGGCTCCACCTTAGTGAAGCCTATTTCTTTTTGGTCTGTTTGCTTACAGATTACTTCGCAGCGATTACGCGAGCCATCTCACAAACCTTGTTTGAGTAACCCCACTCATTGTCGTACCAAGATACAACCTTAGCGAAGTTGCCATCAAGAGAGATACCAGCCTTAGCGTCGAAGATAGAGGTGTTAGAGCAGCCACGGAAGTCTGTAGAAACTACAGCGTCCTCTGTGTAGCCGAGGATACCCTTCAACTCGCCCTCAGAAGCCTCCTTCATTGCAGCGCAGATGTCAGCCATAGTAGCTTCCTTCTCCAATACTACAGTG
>JAZONP010000177.1:0-13689 GCA_045654565.1 Bacteroidaceae bacterium | reverse complement strand
TTGCAGATAGCGATGATAGGTATGCAATGGCAGATGGGTGTGATACTCGTGGTGGTGGTACTGCTGCTATGGATAGGATGGAAGAAGATGTCGTCGTATGACTTGCGTTGCGACTGGAAGAGCCTGCTCGTCTACTCGGCCTTGGTCTATGGTGCTACCTATGTTATTTATATACTTACCGACCACTTCTTCGGCGAGGAAGGTAGCGTGCACATCGAAGTGTTGTTGCCGGCCTTCGTGTTGGGTATGGTGATGAAGCACGGACATACTGCCTCGAAGGCCGATGACCGTGCAGCGTCGGTGATCTCACTGCTCTTCATGCTCTTGGTGGGTATGAGCATGCCGCTCATTCATTTGGAAGAGGCTTCTGTGCAAGATAAGAGTGTCATTGCTTCGTTGCCCATGCTCTCGTGGGGAAGCATCGCGCTGCATGTGGTGATGGTGTCGTTGCTGTCTAACATAGGCAAACTCACGCCGATGCTCTTCTACCGCGACCGTTCGCTCAAGGAGCGTTTGGCTCTCTCGGTGGGTATGTTCACCCGTGGTGAGGTGGGTGCAGGCGTTATCTTCATCGCACTCGGCTATCACATCGGTGGACCTATCTTGCTCATCTCAGTACTAACCTTAGTATTTAACCTTATCTTGACAGGTGGCTTTGTGCTTATCGTAAAACGCTTGGCCTTGAGTTGTGAGAAGAATTAAAGAATAATATAGATGTTTACTCATCATTTTGTGTCATCCTGACGATAGGAAGGATCCCGCGCTGGGACTTTGTCAGGGTACATTACGAGATTGCCTTTAGCCCCTTCGGGCGGCGAACACGTTTCTTCGCGTTGCTCAGAATGACACACCACAGTGGTAAAATGCTATATTATCTCCAAAATTATTGAATAGTTTTTTGATTATGGAAGTATTGCAAAATATTATCAACGCTGTCAACGATGTGCTATGGACCTACATTCTCATAGCTATGCTGATAGGATGTGCCCTTTACTTCACTTGGCGCACACGGGGCGTGCAGTTCCGCAACCTGCGCGAGATGCTGCGCCTGCTCACCGAGGGTGCTCCCAAAAGCAAGGATGGTAAGCGTCAGGTGTCGTCGTTCCAAGCCTTTGCCGTTTCTATTGCCAGTCGTGTAGGTACGGGTAACCTGGCAGGTGTGGCTACGGCCATTGCCGTGGGTGGTGCTGGTGCCGTATTTTGGATGTGGTTGATAGCACTGCTTGGATCGGTCAATGCCTTTGTGGAGTCTACATTGGCACAGCTCTATAAGCGTAAGGATAAGGATTCGTTCATCGGTGGACCTGCCTACTATATGCAATATGGCTTGGGCAAGCGTTGGATGGGTATACTCTTTGCTGTGCTCATCGCCATCACCTTCGGGTTTGCCTTCAATTCGGTGCAGAGTAATACTATCTGTGCTGCATGGGAACATGCTTTTGGCTTTGACCATACGATGATGGGTATCATACTCACAGCGGTGACGCTCGTCATCATCTTTGGTGGCATACACCGCATAGCAGCAGTGAGCAGTTGGCTCGTGCCTATCATGGCGGTGGGTTACATCATCCTTGCATTGGGTGTGGTGATCTACAATATCACGGAGATCCCTGCCGTACTGGGACATATCTTCCGCAGTGCTTTCGGATGGGAGCAGGCCATCGGTGGTGGTATGGGTGCTGCTGTGATGCAGGGTATCAAGCGCGGACTCTTCAGCAATGAGGCGGGTATGGGCTCGGCACCTAATGTGGCGGCTACGGCTACCGTGTCGCACCCTGTGAAACAAGGCTTCATCCAGGCGTTGGGTGTGTTTACCGATACCTTGGTCATCTGCACCTGTACGGCATTCATCATCTTGGTAAGCAATCCTTCGCCCGATGCTTCGCTCAATGGCATACAGCTCACGCAGGCGGCCTTCACGGAGCAGGTGGGTAGTCTTGGTTCGGTATTCGTAGCCATTGCCATCTTGCTCTTTGCCTTCAGCAGTATCATAGGTAACTACTATTATGGCGAGTCAAACATCCGTTTCATCAGCCGTCGTCCTATATTCTTGTGGATCTATCGCGTGCTTGTGGGAGGTATGGTGATGTGTGGTGCAGTGATGAGCCTCGATCTCGCTTGGAGCTTTGCCGATGTCACCATGGGACTCATGACCATATGTAACCTCATCGCCATCGTGCTCCTCTCACGCCAAGTGCTCTGGCTCTTGCGCGACTATACCGCCAAGAAGCGAAAGGGTATCAGCAGTCCTACCTTCAGCAAGGAGGAGATGCCCGAGGATATGCGCCACGAAGTGGAGTGCTGGGAATAAGCATTGACAATTAAAATATCTTACCATGAAAATCCTTGTTATCGAAGACGACCTCTCATTACAGGAGATACTTTGTCGTACTCTCGAGCAGGAACGCTATATAGTAGAAGTGGCATCGGACTATCGTACGGGACTCATCAAACTCTCGGACTATACGTACGACTGCATATTGCTCGATATCAATCTTCCTGATGGCAATGGCCTCGACCTCTTGCGCGAACTCAAGGAGATGAGAAAGTCGGGTAGCCTGATCATCATCTCGGCACGCGACAGCATAGAGGATAAGGTAGAGGGTCTCGACCTTGGGGCCGATGATTACTTGCCCAAGCCCTTCCATCTGGCCGAGTTGCTCTCGCGTATCAAGAGTGTGATGCGTCGTAACAATCAAGGTGGAGAGCAATACGTCAGTTATGGCAATGTGAAAGTCAATCCGCATACCTTTGATATATGGGTGGGCGATACCAAGAAGGAACTCTCGCGCAAGGAGTTTGATTTGTTGCTCTATTTCTTGCAACGTCCCAATCGCTTGGTGAGCAAGAGTATGCTTGCCGAGGCCATCTGGGGAGATCATTTCGATGATGTGGATAATTACGACTTCGTGTATGCCCAGATAAAGAACCTGCGCAAGCGGCTCGCGGCCTGGGAGGCCAGCATCGAGATTGCCTCGGTATATGGCATGGGATATAAGTTAGTAGAGAATTAAGAACTCATCTTTCAATTTTTAACTCGCATGCGACTCACTACACACGCCATACGCAGTCTTATCTTTCCTCTGCTACTCATCTTTGGAGTATGGTCGGTGGCTTTTTACTTTATCCTAAGCGATGAACTCATCGATGAGGTGGACGATCAACTGGAGGTATACTCCGAGCGTATCATGCGACAATGGCTTTCGGGTGAGATACTCCCTGACTCCACCGACGGATCCAACAATACCTATTACATACGGGAAGTTTCGCTAGAAGAGGTTAGCATGAACAAAAAGGTGGAGTATGAGTTTAAGAATGTCTACATCCGCTCACGCCTCGAAGAGGAGCCTGCTCGTGTGATGCACACCATCTTTGAACACCGTGATGGCACGTGGTGGAAACTCACGGTGATGACACCCGTCTATGAGCGTAACGAAGTGATCAGCACTATCCTTGTCTCTACCTTCATCCTGCTCATCGTGATGCTATTGGTTATCATCGCAGTGTTCGCTTGGGTCTTTGTGCGCCATACTCGTCCGCTTTACAAAGTACTTCGCTACCTCGACTCCTATGCCATAGGCAAGCCAAAAGCGTTGAACAATGAGACCGACGTGACGGAGTTTCAGCAGCTGAATGCGTCGGTGGAGGCTTGTGTCAGTCGCATCGAAGAGGTGTATGAGCGTGAACGTCGCTTCATAGGCGATGCCTCGCACGAGCTGCAGACTCCGCTTGCCGTGTGCCAAAACCGCATCGAAATGATGATGAACGATGCCACCATCACTGAGCACCAACTCATGGAGCTGGCCAAGATGCAGCAGACCATCAGCGAACTCATCCGCCTCAATAAAACCTTATTGTTCCTCTCTAAGATTGAGAACAACCAATACATCGAGCACACCGAAGTGTGTGTCAATACCAAGTTGCATCATCAGCTGGAGATGCTTGCCGAGGTGTACGAATCGAAAGGAATCACCATGAACCTCTATGAGAAGGGGCAATGGACACTCTCTGCCAACGATGAACTCATCGCCTCGCTTGTGAGCAATCTCCTGCGCAATGCCTATATACATAGTCTTCCTCATAGTTCCATCGATATATATATAAAGGAGGGTGCACTAAGCATTGCTAACACGAGTGAAGGAGATACTTTGGATGCCGAGCGTCTCTTCGACCGCTTCTATCGTGGTCGCCATGGAAAGAAGAATTCGACCGGTTTGGGGCTCTCCATCGTCAAGGCCATCTGTGAGGCTAGTCACCTCAAAGTAGGATATACATTTGAGCAGGGTAAACATATCTTCACTGTTTCTCGTTGATATACACAGAGTGAAATTCTCGAAAAAAGTTTTTGAAATCCTCGAAATTTCAGAATCTTTTCAGAATTGGGCTCTACCTTTGTCGTGTAAATAATGAGAAACTGAATATAAAACCATTTAAAACCATTATTATTATGAAAAAGATTTTTATCGCCCTCGCATGTGTGTTCACTTTGGTAACTAACGCTTGTGCTGATAACTACCAGCCCATCACCCAGACCCAATTGCCAGAAAAGGCGCAAACTTTCCTCTCTACCTATTTCCCTGAAGCAAAGGTTTCATTGGTGCGCAAAGAGATTGATGTGATTGAACTTAATTACGATGTCATCTTTGCTGATGGATCAAAAGTAGAATTTGACCGCAAAGGCAATTGGACTGAGATTGATTGCCTCACTCATTCTCTCCCCGCAGGTATCGTGCCCGAGGCTATCAACAAGATTATCAATACTCACTATCCGGAGACCAAAGTTATCAAAATCGAGCGTGACCATCGCGAAATTGATGTAAAGCTTAACAATCGCGTAGAGCTCACCTTTAATAAGAACCTCCAGCTTATCGATATCGACTAACTCAATTCTTCGAAAAATAATAGCATAACTGGCGTGAGATTTCCCACGTCAGTTATTTTATTTTGTATACTATCTCCGTTCTTTTTCATACCTACGATAATTTATTGTCATAGGCTTGACTACTATTATAGTATCGCAATTTGTTTTATTTTAAAAAACTTTGTATGTTTGCGAAGGATAATGGAGTATTCTGAAACACCATAAAGTGGGTACTTTTGTATAACAAAATATTAAAAATATGAGAATCAAGAAATTCTTGGCAGCGGTTTTGTTGATGGTAACATCATGTGTAATGTTTGTGTCGTGTTATCCTCCTATTATGGATTGGTATCCTATAAGGATTTATGTTAAAGTATCTAATGCAGAGGGGCAGAACTTGCTTGACTCCACAACTATAGGTAGTTTCGTAGGTAAAGAAATCTCTGTCGAATGGAAGGGAGAAACTTATATAGCAGATACTGTTTCATTGTGGGAGAAGCAACATATGACAAGAGAGTATCTTCCTATGATGGATGGATTGATGTATGTAACCAAAAATGGTGGGCAAATGCTTTACTTTGGCGAACTTGCTGGAGATGGCGACTATGATGATGAGCCTCTCACCATTCATTGGCCTGATGGAAGCACTGATGTAATCACGATAAAGAATACAGTTTATCTTTCGTCAGCAAGTAGAAAATATAAATTAAATGGCGAAGTGGTGGCTAAAGATACGGGTAACCCCGAGATAAGTATTGTAAAATAACGGTAATAATATAGATGTTGTCCAAAACGTCCCGTGTCATTTCGAGCAAAGCGAGACAACCTTTAGGTCGCCGTTAAGGCAATCTCGCAGAGTGCCGACGCGGAGCATTAGCGTCGGTTGCGACGAAGGAAACTTTAGTTTCCCCGAGGAGTACCTTTTCACCAAGGCGGCGCTTCGCATTGTCGGAACCTTTAGGTCGCTGAAAGCAATGACACCAATGCTGAGATTTTAGTGCTGGTGGACAACTGCTATATTATCTCCAAAATAACAGTATAATTTTCTTTTACTACATTTCTCGTTCGCTTATTCGTACCTTTGAGGCAATAGCCTCTTAGATACTGACGCTCACTGCGAAAAATATTGAAGTAAACTTCATATTTCTCGTTCGCTTATTCGTACCTTTGCAGTAAATATTAGAACGACAATGAAGAAACTTGGTATCCTTGAACTTAATCGCATGAATGTGGCTGACTATCGTGAGGCCGATAAGGTGCCTTTTGTGGTGGTGCTCGATAATGTGCGTAGTTTACACAACGTAGGCTCGGTGTTTCGCACCTCAGATGCCTATCGCGTAGAGTGTATCTACCTCTGCGGAGTTACTGCTACCCCACCCTCAGCAGAGATACACAAGACAGCGCTCGGAGCTGAAGACTCCGTGTCGTGGCAATACTTCAAGGATACGCGTGAGGCGGTGGAGCAGCTTCATAGTGAAGGCTACGTCGTGTTGTCTATCGAGCAAGTCGAGGGTAGTATTGCCTTACAGGATCTTCGCTTAGAGAAGGGAAAGAAGTATGCTGTCATCTTTGGTAATGAGGTGAAGGGCGTGCAGCAAGAGGTGGTCGACATGAGCGATGGTTGTATCGAATTGCCTCAGTACGGCACCAAGCATTCTCTCAATGTATCCGTCACCGCAGGCATTGTCATCTGGGAGTTTGCTCGTCAATTGTTGATTGAGTGACCTGTCGGTTCATTTTCACATATAATTGCTTAAAAATACTATGAAGCTGTTACTAAAGACCTTGATAGCCTTCTTGAGTGGACTACTCATAACAGGCGCTATGCTCTTTGTTCCAGCAGGTACACTGACTTATCGTGGGGCATGGCTTTTCATTGTCTTACTCTTTTCCCCCATCCTTGTCTTGGGTGTAGTGCTTATGATAAAGAATCCCAAACTATTGCGCAAACGCTTGGAGATGAAGGAAAGCGAGAAGGAGCAAAAAGGTGTGGTGGCATTATCGGGGCTACTGCTCGTAAGTTCATTTATAGTGGCTGGACTTGACTATCGCTTGGGTTGGAGTCATGTATCAAACCTTATCGTCATCATTGCCTCTGTAGTGCTTCTTGTGGGGTATGCATTGTATGCCGAGGTGTTGCGCGAGAATGTGTATCTGTCACGGGTGGTAGAGGTGCAAGAGGATCAGCGCGTCATTGATACAGGATTGTATGGCATCGTGCGTCATCCTATGTACTTTGCTGTTGCCCTACTCTACCTTGCCATACCGCTTGTGCTTGGATCATGGTGGGCATTGTTGGTGATGTCGCCTTGTATACTTCTGTTGGTTGCACGTATCAAAAATGAGGAACAAGTGTTACATCAAGGGCTTAATGGGTACACCGACTACACTAAGCGTGTGCGCTATCGTATGATACCATGGGTGTGGTAATACTTTTAATTCTTCTCTAAGGCTTTAATTAGTGCCTCTGTCTTACTTTTACCTACTATTGACTCTATCTCTTCGATGGGGGCCTCCTTGATGCGTTTTACAGTCTTAAAGTGGGCAAGCAGTGTCTCCTTTGTCTTAGGTCCTATGCCTTTGATGGTGTCGAGTGCTGAGGCAGTTTGTCGTTTGCTGCGCTTGTCGCGGTGGAAGGTGATGGCAAAGCGGTGTACCTCGTCCTGTATGCGTTCCAAGAGGTGGAAGAGGGCACTCTGTTGCTTCAGTCCGATGCTCATGGTGGGGAAGCCGAAGAGGAGTTCGGCTGTACGGTGACGGTCGTTCTTGGCCAAGCCGGCAATGGGGATGCTAAGGCCTAAGGTATCTTCTATCACCTCGCGCATTACCTCCATCTGTCCTTTGCCACCGTCGGCAATGATGAGATCAGGGAGTGGAGTATCCTCGGCAAGCATGCGCGAGTAGCGGCGATAGACGACCTCGCGCATGGAGGCATAGTCGTCGGGGCCTACGACGGTCTTGATATTGTATTTGCGGTACTCCTTCTTGCAGGGCTTGCCCATACGGAAGACGATGCAGGCTGCTACGGCATCGGTGCCCGAGATATTCGAGTTGTCGAAGCACTCAATGTGGACAGGTAGTTTGTCCAGTTTGAGGTGGTCTTGTATCTCTTTGAGTAGGCGTGTACTCTTCTGTTCGGGGTTGAGTTTGTCGGCCTGTTTGAGACGGTCGAGTTTGTACTGCTTCACGTTGAGTTGCGATAGTTCGAGCAACTTCTTGCGATCGCTACGCTGCGGCACGGTAAAGGTTACACCTTCGAGGTCTATATCTACCTCGAAAGGTACGACAATCTCTTTTGACTGACTCTTGTAGCGCTCTCTCATCTCTACTATACCCAGAGCCAAGAGTTCCTCTTGCGACTCGTTCATCTTCTTTTTATACTCAAACGTGAAGGCCTGGTTGATGGCGCCGTTGGTGATATGTAGGTAGTTGATGAAAGCGCTGTCGCCATCCTCTTCGATGGAGAAGACGTCCACGTTGTCGATGATGTGACTCACCACTTCGCTCTTCTCACGGAATCGCTCCAGCGCGTCGTACTTGCGCTTCAGTTCCATGGCCTCCTCGAAGCGCATTTCCTCGCTCAGCCGCTTCATCTCATCCATCAATCCCCGGCTCAACTCCTTGGTGTTACCCCGTAAGATTTGGCGTATTTCACTGATCTGCTCCATATATTCCTCACGGCTCTGCAAGGCGATGCAGGGGGCTTTGCAACGCTTGATGTGGTAGTCAAGGCAGGGCTTGAACTTTCCGCTGCGTATGTTTTCCGGTGTGAGGGCGAGGTTGCAGGTACGCACCGTGTAGAGTTGCTTGATGAGATTGAGTATCTCGTTGAGTGTGGGGATATGACTGTAGGGTCCGAAGTATTGCGAGCCGTTGCGGATGATCTTGCGTGTCTTGAACACCTTGGGGAAATACTCCCCTGTGATACAGATGGAGGGGTAGGTCTTGTCGTCCTTGAGCAATACGTTGTAGCGCGGCTTGTACTTCTTGATGAGGTTGTTCTCAAGCAATAGCGCATCCTCCTCGGTCTTTACCACCACGTAGCGTATGTCGGCAATTTGGCTCACGAGCACGCGCGTCTTGCCCGTGTGCTCCTTCTGGAAATACTGGCTCACGCGCCGCTTCAGATGCTTGGCCTTGCCCACATAGATTACCGTGCCCTCCTTGTTGAGGTACTGGTAGCAGCCCGGTGTATCGGGCAGGTTCTCCACAATGGATTGCAGGTAAGGATTCTTCTTCAGTGGGCTTTCAAACATGCGCGGTAATGTTATAAGTCTTGCAAATATAATCATTATCCCCGAATGCTCCCAAAAATATACCCTCTGCCTTGCAGATATAGTTTTTTATTGCGTAATTTGCTTATTAATTGCATCGAATTATGGAAGACTTGGTACGATATGTATGGAAGCATCGGTTGTTTCCGCTTGCTCCGTTGCAGACGACAGATGGGCTGGCGGTGGAGGTTATTCATCCGGGTATGGAGAACCGTAACGATGGTCCCGACTTCTTCAATGCCAAGGTAAAGATTGGCGATACGCTGTGGGTGGGCAATGTGGAGATTCATGGCAAGGCATCGGACTGGTATCTCCATGGACATGATACGAACAAGCGCTACGACTCGGTGGTGTTGCATGTAGCCGCAGAGGTCGACCGCGAGGTGGTGCGTACCGATGGCACTCCCATACCGCAACTGCAACTGGCAGTGCCCGAGCATATCGTCAGCAACTATGCCGAACTGCGCAAGACCGATCACTACCCTCCCTGCTATCGTGTCATCCCAGAGTTGAGCAACCTCACCATACATAGTTTCTTGTCATCCTTGCTTTGTGAGCGCCTCGATTTGCGTGCCACTCAGATTGCCGAGCGCTACGAGGCACACGATAAGAATTGGGACGATGCGCTCTTCTCTACCCTTGCCCGTAACTTCGGTTTTGGCACCAATGGCGATGCCTTCGATGAGTGGGCGCGCAGAATGCCCTTCCGTGCGGTAGACAAGCATGCCGATAATCTGTTGCAAGTGGAGGCACTCTTCTTTGGTCAGGCAGGTCTGTTGGAGGATGAGTCTGTGCCGTCTTACTATCAAGAAGCACTGAAAAAGGATGAGTACTTTCAGTCGCTGAAGCGAGAGTATGCGTTCCTTGCCCATAAGTTCGACCTTCGTCCGATGGACTATACCCTATGGCGCCTGCTCGGTATGCGTCCTGCCAACTTTCCCCATGTACGTTTGGCACAGTTGGCTATGCTCTATCATGAGCGTCGCATCAGCGTGTCTCGCCTCATGAATGCTCCTGACCGTACGGCTCTCACAGAGTTGCTGCGTGTGGGCACATCAGAGTATTGGGACACACACTACGTGTTCTCCTCCACCCCATCGGCACCAATGAAGAAGCGCGTTACCGACAATGCTGTCACGTTGCTGCTCATCAATTCTGTGGCTCCCTTCTACTACAGTTATGGCCGACGTAAGGACAGCGAGCAGCACTGCGAGCAAGCCATCGCTCTACTTGAGCAATTGAAAGCCGAGAACAACTACATCATCCGCGGCTGGCAAGACTGCGGTATACTCGTGAAGAGCGCTGCCGACAGCCAAGCCCTCATCCAACTGAAGAAGCAGTACTGCGACCGCCGCGACTGCCTGCGCTGCCGCATCGGCTACGAGTTTTTGAAAAGGGAGTATGGCGTAAAAGGATAGTAACAAGAATATTGTTGAAAGGTACAAGCATCAGCGGCCAAACGTTTTGCTATACTGTTTTGTTTCTTATCAGTATAATATGTACCTTTGCTCGCAAAACAGTAGATATGAACTTTACAGGACTACTCGTGGGGCTCTCCACGTTTCTTATAATTGGTCTGTTCCACCCGTTGGTGATAAAGGCCGAATACTACATCGGTGTGAAAAGCTGGATTATCTTTGCATTGGCAGGCATAGGATTTTCCGTTGCTTCTCTATTGGCAAAAGGGTTTATACTCTCCACCATTTTGGGAGTAGTTGCATTCTCTTCCTTTTGGAGTATATTAGAGGTGTTCGAGCAACGTAAAAGAGTCCAAAAAGGTTGGTTTCCCGAAGGTCCGGGACATAAAAAATAAGTTTAGCGATAATATGAAGATTCGTGCACTAATAATTGGCATTCTTTTATTTCTCAGTGGGGTAGTGGGGGCCCAAGAAAACAAGGTTATCAAGGGTTTTTCAGGTGGTATGATGGTACATAGCGGCTACCAGTATGGTGGTGATAATCCTTTCGGACTTGACATCAGCAGTCCCACCTTTGGTATCGGTGGCTGTGCCAAATTGAACTTCACCGACCACTTCCGTGCAGGTTTTGAGGGCTACTTCTCTACCGCCCCCATCAAGAAGGGGGCCGAGAGTGGCAGCCACAATAAACTCTTCTGGACGGGCCTGCTGGCCGACTGGTTCTGGCAGCATGGCAAGTTTACCCCATACATCGGCACCACGCTCGGTGGAGGTATGGAGACCTCGTTCTTCATGTTTGCTGGCGACAAGCACGACTGGAAGCCCGAGGGCATGACTGTGCTCCACAAGCAACCCTTCTTTGCCATCGACCCTTACGTGGGTGTCGAGTATGCTGTGGGTAAGGCTCTACGCCTCACTCTCAAGGCTGATTGGATGCTTGCCATCAACTCCGATGGTCTAAACAAGCCCATGGGTCCTCGCGTATACTTCGGCTTCATCTTTGCACATTGATGAATGAAAGAAGTACTTGTATCTTGTTAGCGTAAAAGAGATTACACTTCGTTTCGTATCAGATTATTGCATCCACCAACGCCTTCATAGCAGGCACATCAGTGGGATGCATTGCTGAGCGTATGGTTACCATAGGCTCCATGAGATCAATATCCTTCATTCCAGCGAGCATCTCCTTCATGGCACGCCCTGCTGAAGGGGCCCACGAACCATTCTCGATCAGTCCCACGCGACGACCTTTGTAACCCTTGATCTGTATGCGGTGGAGAAACTCATACATCGGTGTAAACAGTCCTCCATCGTATGAAGAGGCGGCAAGCACCATGCGCTTCATGCGGAAGGCCTCGGCAACAGCCGCCGACACATCGGTGCGGCAGAGGTCTATGAGCTTCACCTCAACTGCCTCGGCCTGTTGCTGTATCATAGCAGCTAAGGTGTGGGCTACAATAGCCGTATTGCCATGAATCGAAGCATAGGCGATGAGCACGCCCTCGCTCTCGGCCTCGTAGCGGCTCCACTTGTCGTAGAGCCCGATGTAATAACCTAAGTTCTCAGTAAGCACAGGACCATGGAGGGGGCAGATGCGCTGCACGTCGAGTGCGCCCACCTTTCTCAGCAACGCTTGTACGGGTTGCCCATATTTGCCACAAATATTGTAGTAATAGCGGCGAGCCTCATTTGGCCAGGCTCTAAGGTCATCAAGTTTGCCGCGCAACACACCGAAGGTACCAAAAGCATCGGCCGAGAACAGTACACGCTCGGTCTGTTCATACGATACCATCACCTCGGGCCAATGTACCATGGGAGCTATCACGAACTGCAGCGTATGATGGCCTAGTGAGAGTGTGTCGCCCTCCTTCACGGCTAGGATACGCTCGTTGAAGTCCACCTCGCCGAAGAACTGTGCTAGCATAGGAACCGCTTTAATCGAAGTGACAATTTTTACCTCAGGCCATCGCTCCATTACGGCTACTATGCTACCTCCGTGATCTGGCTCCATATGTTGCACCACCAAGTAGTGGGGTTTGCGCCCTGCGAGCGCATTTGTCAGGCGAGTGAGCCACTCATCACATTTGCTGCGATCCACGCTATCCATGATGGCCACCTTCTCATCTATGATGAGGTATGAGTTATAGCTGATTCCCTCGGGAACAGCATATTGACTCTCGAAAAGGTCTATATCGGTGTCGTCGACACCTATGTATCGAATGTTGTCTGTAATGTTCATCTTTTCCGTTTGTTTTCTATTCTGCCCGTAAAGGTACGAATAAGCGAGCGAAAAGCAATGTTCACTTTGTATTTTTCAGCAATTGTCGAGTAGCTCATCGAAGGCAAGGTACGACATTTTCTGTTCATAATGCCACATATAGGGCATAATAATCATAAAAGACGAAGAGCAGCCCGTCGGGCTACTCTTCTACGATGGCAAAGTCCTCCTTCGTCACTCCGCAGAGGGGGCATGTCCAGTCGTCTGGAATCTCTTCAAAAGGTGTTCCAGGTGCAATACCTCCATCGGGGTCACCTACTGCAGGGTCATATACCCAATCACATACTGTGCAATAATATTTCTTCTCCATAGTCTTATTCTTTTTTTTGTGGTAAAACATCTTTGTTCTAATAACACTGCAAAGGTAGCAGTTGTTGTCCATGCCACCAACAGATGCAGACTATGTACAGATAGAGAAAGGCTATAATCCTTCCCCCGCTCTCCTACTCCTCTACTTCGTAGGGAAGGAAGTGAAAGTCCTCCCGTGCCTTCTCCTGTGAGAAGCAGTAGAAGGTGAGCTCGGCCGTGGTGCACAGTTCTCCATTGCACTGGATCGTGGCCTCTATAAGTGCGAAGCTACGCTTCATCTCGCGGATATGGGCGCGTATCTCCACTCTCGTACCCTCTGTGGTCGGTATGGGGCGCTTGTATTTGATATTGAGGTTCGTGGTCATGCCCGAGGTCTGCATCTTGCGGGCGATGACCCACCCTGCCGTCTCGTCGATGAGCGTGGCTTGTATGCCTCCGTGCAGCGTATTGGTCCATCCTTGGAAGTGATCCTTGGGCTCCCAGTAGCACACCACCTCGTCGCCATCCTCGTAAAACTCCATGTGCAGCCCATGTTCATTGCGAGGTGCA
>JAZONP010000176.1:0-3162 GCA_045654565.1 Bacteroidaceae bacterium | reverse complement strand
TGGGCAATTTACGGGAATTTATGTTGAAAAAAGGAACACGAAACGAAGTTCACCGCCCGCAGGGGCTAAAGGCAATGTTCATGAATTAACCGAATTAGCCACGAAAATCTTTGCTGCTACTTCTTCAGCTCCTCCTTCAGCGTACTCACCATCTTGCTGTGGTCACGCAAATCGTTGCGTAGGCTACAGCTGCCATTCTTGTCGACAAGCACATACGAGGGTATACCATCAATGTTGAACATGTAGTTGGTGAGGTATTTCCATTGCGCATCGTTCACTCGGTAGTGGATTCCCTTGATGCCCGGAATCATCTCAGAATAGGTGTTGATGGGTGAAGTCTCGTTAGCAATGTATACCCACACGAGGTCTTCGCTGGAGAGTTCGCCTGTCTTGTAGGGTTCTATGGCCTTGATGGCGTTTCGGCATGGGCTGCACCACGTGTTCCAGTAGTCCACCAGCACCACTTTCCCCTTGTGCGGAGCAATGATTGTAGCAAACAGATTCTCAGGCGCAATGTCTGTGACATCCTGGGTCTTCTTGGCGCTCTCCTCTATGGCTTTTCTTGCGCGGTTCCGTATGTCTTCGCATATATCGGCATAGAAGAGATTGTTCCATTGGCGCATTGCCTGTAGCTCTGCATCGGGAAGAGCATCTGCAGTCGCCTTGGCCACTGCCTTGTGAGTAGTCCCCCACCAATTGAATGTTTCGTTAGGATTATCCGAATCTATATATCGTGCCGCTATCATTAATTCCCCACTTCTATTGTTGAGGAGCAACCAAGGATTGTCAAGGTCAACGCAAGCAAACAGGCGTTCGTAATGCGCCGAGAGGATATCATCATGCTTAAAGTCGGCGGGAACATGAGCTTCACGCACACTCCAATGCCTGAAATCTATGTTCATGAAGTGAATACAGATGTTGAAATTTATAGCCTTGCACATTTCCTTCTTCCAGACATGGCACTCCTGTGCATCGGCATACTCACATACTGCACGATAGTACTTGATGAGGCTGTCGGTAAACTCATCGGCCGTCATATCGTAGCGGACATATTTATGGATGAACAGCGATTCGGGCAATACTATGTCATCCGCTACAGATTGGTTGTTCAGAGCATCATATACGCTTCCGTGAGTCCAAGCGGCCTTTATCCTGTTTATGGTTTCGGCTGTTCTCTTTTGCAATTGCATTACCTGATTGATGTATGCAAGATTAACGTATAGGTCTACAGTCTCGCCTGGTGCCACCAAGCAGTCGCCATACCCGCAATTATTGACTGTAGGCGAGGAGGAACCTGTTCCATAGATTATGAATGAGGCAGTACCCTTGCCTGTAGCGGGGTCAATCTCAACATCTATACTGCGTTGGTTCTCAAATGCAGTCCTTATAGGAAGTGTTACCTTGCTGGCGCACCCGTCGCGATAACCCAACAGATGAATGTTGACGGTGGTCTTGCCGAAGGTGTAGGCATACTGTGGTGTTGGTTCGTCAGTAGCGGACGTCCGTTTTAGCTTTTCTGGCAAGTCGGCAGGACTGTTTGCATCTCTCTTCCCTGTAAGGTCAACGTCATATATCCTCCAATCACCTTCAGCATCACTCTCTATAAAGTCGAATGAGGTGACGTCCTTAGGCAGAGGCTCAAACAATAGGATGAAACACGAGTCGCCATCCTCGGGCATATAGAGTTCTTCGCCAATCTCTACACCTTCACACCCAAGCAATTTGTATTCCACACCCTGTGAAACGAGGTGGGTATATGAAGGCACTTTAATCCAATAGTTCGGACGATGAAAACCGCGTACGGTCAATACGGTAGCCGTATCGGTGAGTTCCACCTTCTCAAAGGCAAGCTTCGTAGTATTGGACGCGCCTACTAACGGGAATTCAATTACTTTGTTTGCTCTCGTACACGCCCCCAGCAGCACCGCCACGGCAAGGGCAAGGAATAGTTTTGATTTCATTGTATTGGATGTTTGTTTATTATTCTACGGGAAATAGGAACTCGTTTATTCGGTCAAGATTTATTCCCATTTCATAATGGGTGATAATTCCATTCTTGTCAACATAGATAACAGTAGGTGTACCCCTCACTTGGTATCGCAAGTGTAGCTCGGAAAGTTCGCCTTCCAAATCGCTTACAGGATTCAGCTCCTCTATTTCATACAGTTCGGAAAACTCCTTCATCTGTTTCAGGTCTTTGGTATAAAGGAATGCGACAAGAGCAAAATGCTCATTCCCAGCTTTTTCGCAAATGGATTTCAAATAACGCCCTCCCGCTGTTGGGTCAAAATGATTCATACATCCATATCCGTCCAATATAATCAGCATCTTCTTGCCTTTAATCAGCTTCCAATCATATTTCTTCCCCGTAAGAGTGTAGCAAGTAAATGGCTTGAATTCTGTCCCAATCAATGAAGGAAAATCCTCATAGAGATATTGCCTGATTCTTTTTGCCGCCAATGACTTGCGATTTTGTGGCTTTAAGCTAGTGAGGATCTTTTCCAACGAATCTTTTCCGAATGCACTACGCATTGTAAAGACATCAGCTAATGCATCCTCGGAATATGGAATATACTTTCTGAATGTTTCTACATAATCATTGTTTAAGTCCCTCCTTCTTCCTTCAATAACTTTGACAAGGCTATCCCGACGGTGCAAGATGCTATCTTTCAAGGTTGTCAATGAGTCAATCTGATATTGTAGAGTCCTTATCTGATAGAACATCGGGGGCAAGGTTGCATTATTATATTCATTGATAGCAGTCAACTCTTGCATAAGAGAATCAACAATCTCTCTATAGTTGCCATACTTTTGTTTCTGTGCAATCACTGTGCTTGTGTTAGCCCCCAGCAGCACCGCCACGGCAAGGGCAAGGAATAGTTGGGTTGGTTTCATCGTATTGGTTGTTTATGTTGTATGTTATTCTATCTATAAGACGGAGGAAAGCCCCGAAAGGTTACAGCGAGGTGAAATATCTCTCTCGGCAATCATCGTCTCCCAATCAAGCGGAGGTGACGGAGATGCCCAAGTCTCAAGGAAGGCAATCTCCGCACTCCGCAAAACCTGCGCAAATGAATAGAAAAACTCACCCCTCGCCAAAAGAAAAATCTAAAATTAGAGTTTTAGATTTCTAAAAATCCAATTTTAGACGATGAAATGGGG
>JAZONP010000175.1:0-4619 GCA_045654565.1 Bacteroidaceae bacterium | reverse complement strand
TGGCCACGAGGAGGCATTGGCACAGTTCGCCCTCGTAGAGCGTGGCGACCTGCCCAAGATAGAGGCCAAGGGTGAGCCTATCCTCGCTACCTCAAGCCTCCACGAGGTGATGGTGGGCAACGACAAGGTGCAGGCTACCTTTGATGCCGAGACGGGCCGTCTCACAGCACTGGCCTTCGAGGGACGCAACATCATCGCTGATGGTCAGGGCTTCCTCTATGACAATCACCGCTGGATCGAGAACGACCGCTATGGTAATACCTCAAATGGTCTCGATGCCAAGGGTTCTATAGAGGTGACAGAGAAGGATGGCAACACCGTGATCAAGACCCGTCGCAGTGGTTCGCTTTGTGATACCGAGGTCAACTACATCATCTATCCGCAGGGTGTCGTGGATGTAGAGGCTACCTTCGTACCCAAGAGTGATCACCTACGCCGTGCAGGTCTTGTGTGCATGGTCGACTCATCGCTCCACAATGTGGATTACTATGCATATGGTCCTTGGGAGAACTACTGCGACCGTAAGGATGGTGCCATCGTAGGCCGTTACTCGACTACCGTGGCTGAGATGCCCGAGCGCTATGTGAAGCCCCAGATGACGGGTGGTCGCGAGGGCTTGCGCCAGCTCACCTTGCGTGACGATGAGGGATTCGGTATCACCATTGAGACCGAGGGGCAGGTGTCTTTCTCGGCTATCCCCTATACTGATGCTGATCTCATGAATGCCTTGCACTTCTGGGATATGCAGGCACGTCCCTACACCGTGCTTCACCTCGACGCATGGACCCGTGGAGTGGGCAACGCCAGCTGCGGACACGATGTGGACACCCTGCCCGAGTACCGCGTACCCAACAAGAAGATGACCTACACCTTGCGCATCAGCAAAATGAAGTAAGGTCTCGCGTGATAATGTGAAAAAGAGTAGGGGGTGTGTCAGTCGACACACCCCCTACTTCGTTATGGTATGGGATTACTTAGTTTATCAATCCACGGTTGCGAAGCAAGGCCTCGGGGTTGGGCTCGGCACCACGGAAACGCTTGTACAGCACCATGGGCTCTTCGCTACCACCCATCTCGAGGATGTTAGTGCGGAAACTGCGACCTGTAGCCTCGTCGAAGATGCCGTTCTCGCGGAAGGCCTCGAAGCCATCGGCATCAAGCACCTCAGCCCACAGGTAGCTGTAGTAACCAACGGCGTAGCCACCACTGAAGATGTGGTTGAAGTAGGGACCGCGGTAGCGGAAGGCAATTTGGGGAAGGAGGCCGATCTTATCGGCTACGCTCTTCTCGAAGGCGTTGGCCTCAAAATCGGTGTAGTCCTTGAGCATGTGGAACTCCATGTCGAGCAGGGCTGCACCCACGAGCTCCATAGTCTCAAAGCCCGAGTTGAATGATGAGGCGGCCTGCATCTTGGCGATGAGCTCGTCGGTGATGGGCTCTCCAGTCTCGTAGTGGAGGGCATACATCTTCATCACCTCAGGCTCGATGGCCCAGTGCTCCATAATCTGTGAGGGGAGCTCCACGAAGTCGCGGGCTACGCTGGTACCGCTTACTGAAGGGTACTTAGTCTGAGTGAGGAAGCCGTGGAGGGCGTGACCCAGCTCGTGGAAGAGGGTGCGGGTCTCGTCGATGGTGAGCAATGAGGGGGTGTCAGCAGTGGGACGGGTGAAGTTGCCTACGTTGACGATGATAGGACGCTGGTTCTCGCCGTCGATGTTTGAGGCATCCATGATATTGTTCATCCATGCTCCGGCACGCTTGGTGGCGCGGGGGAAGTAGTCGGTGTAGAAGAGGGCTAGGTGTGAACCGTCGGCATCGAGCACCTCGAAGGTTTCTACCTCAGGATGGTAGATGTCGAGTCCTTCGACGGGCTGGAATTTCATGCCAAAGAGCTTCTCTGATACCATGAAGGCTCCCTTGCGCACGTTCTCGAGTGAGAAGTAGGGGCGCAGCTCGCTCTCGCTGAGGGCATACTTCTGCTCGCGCAGCTTCTCGGTGTAGTACCACCAGTCCCATGCCTCGAGTTTCTCGCCTTTACCCTCGGCATCCATCATCTTCTGCAGTTCGGCAGCTTCGGCCTTGGCCTTGGGCACGGCGGCATTCCAGATGGTCATAAGGAGGTTGTAGGCTGCTTCGGGAGTCTTGGCCATCTTGTCCTCGAGCTGGTATTCAGCAAAGGTGTCGTAGCCGAAGAGGTGCGCCTTCTGCTGGCGCAGTTTCAGGATGCGGGCGATGACCTCCTTGTTGTCGTTGTCGTTGTTGTTGTCGCCACGGTTGATATAGCCGAGGTACATCTGCTTGCGTAACTCACGGTTGTCGGCATACTGCAGGAAGGGAATCCAACTGGGTTTGTGCAAGGTGAAGAGCCAACCCTCCTTGCCTGCGGCTTGGGCAGCTTCGCGGGCAGCGTTGATAGAGCTCTGGGGCAGACCTGAGAGATCCTTCTCGTCGGTGATGACGAGCTCGAAGGCATTGGTCTCTGCCAAGGCGTTCTCTCCAAACTCGATGCTGGCGAGCGAGAGCTGTTTGTCGATCTCCATGAGCTGAGCCTTCTTCTCGGCATCGAGGAGGGCACCGCCTTTGACAAACATGCGGTAATACTTGTCGAGTACCATCTCCTGCTCGCGCGTGAGGCCGAGGTTGGCCTTGTCATCATAGAGTGCCTTGATGCGGGCAAAGAGTGCTTCGTTCATGGTCATGTAGGCGCTGTGCTCGGTGAAGAGGGGAGAGAGCTTCTTCTCTGCCTCGCGCATCACGTCGTCGGCATCGGTCTCGTTGAGGTTGAAGAACACGCCAGTCACCTTGGCTAACTTCTTACCGCTGCGCTCGAGGGCGGCAATGGTGTTGTCGAAGGTAGGAGCTTCGGTGTTAGCTACGATGGCATCGATCTCGGCACGCTGCTCTTCGAAACCAGCCATGAAGGCGGGCTCATAGTCGGTCGACTGGTACTTTGAAAACTCGGGAGCGCCAAACGGCAGAGCCGAATCAGCTAGCACGGGGTTGTCGTGCTTGGCGCCACAGGCTGTAAGACAGGCAAGGGCCATAGCGAAAAATGTTTTTTTCATTGTTGTTATATTTATATAATATATGTGTGGTGCAAAGATAGTGTAAACTTTTGGCGTGGCCAAGTTTTGTTCAGTTAAGCTCCTTTTGGTGGCCATTTTGGGGATTTTTATCTCCGAAAAGAGGGGGGGAAAGGCGATTTTGAAGAAAAAAGCATATTTTTCGCATTTTTTTTCAAGAAACGTTTGGTGGTTCAGAAAAAAGCAGTACCTTTGCACTCGCAAAACGGAAACAAACCGATTGCTCCTTGAAATACTGAACAACAGAAAAGCGGAATTCTCGTGCAAGTGAGAGCAGAAGCAAGAACACTTGACTATGCCGAGCGCAGCCGAGGATGCCGAAAATTTCGAAGAAATTTGCGGAAATAGCTCAGTTGGTAGAGCATAACCTTGCCAAGGTTAGGGTCGCGAGTTCGAGTCTCGTTTTCCGCTCACAAGTTTGAATTTGTGTCTACGACCGATGAGTCGGTGTAAGCCCAGGTGGCGGAATGGTAGACGCGCTCGTTTCAGGTGCGAGTGTTGAGAGACGTGCAGGTTCGAGTCCTGTTCTGGGCACAGACCAAACGAGTTTTGACTTACTGGACAAATAATGGAGAGATGGCGGAATTGGTAGACGCGCTACTTTGAGGGGGTAGTGACCGTTGGGTCGTGTGAGTTCGAGTCTCATTCTCTTCACGAAAGATAAGCAATTTGCGGAATTCTAGTGCAAGTGAGAGCAGAAGCAAGTAACACTTGATTATGCCGAGCGCAGCCGAGAATGCCGAAAATTTCGAAGAAATTTGCGGAAATAGCTCAGTTGGTAGAGCATAACCTTGCCAAGGTTAGGGTCGCGAGTTCGAGTCTCGTTTTCCGCTCAAAGAAAGTCCTACATGTTAGGTATTGGAAAGGTGGTAGAGTGGTCGATTACAGCGGTCTTGAAAACCGCCGTGCTGAGGGGCACCGGGGGTTCGAATCCCTCCCTTTCCGCAGAGAAGCGAGCAGCGAAAGTTGCTCGCTTTTTTTGTGTTATATACTACGCAGAGTTAAAGTGTTGATAATGTGGCATAAAGCAAGAATAAAGCAATGACAATGCTGCTGCATTCTAAGAATAAAGCGAATTTTGACTATTCTAGGGTGAATAAAAGCGTTCAAAATTTGCGACTGAGTCTTTCTCAAATTTGCAACTGAAAAATATCAATCTAACGATTTTAATATGAATTGATTACGTGTTAAAAAAGTTAGAAGAAATGAAACTTAAATTTCTTGTTAGAGATTCAAAAGTAGGGAAAAATGCGACTGCTCCTATAGAATTATCTGTTATTATTGATGGTGAAAGGGCAATTCTAACTTTGGATCGAAGGTGTATTCCTTCAAAATGGGATTGTAAGGAACAAAAAGTAAAGGGTTCTAAGGAGTTGAATGATTATATCAATCTCATTCGTTCGAAGTGCTATACTCTTTATAATCAGATGTTATCCCTCAATTTGCGCATCACTGTTGAGACTTTTGTAGATGCTTTTAGGAATGGCATCAAGCAAAATGTAATAACAATAGCGCAAGCATTCAATGAAACAATAC
>JAZONP010000174.1:0-2599 GCA_045654565.1 Bacteroidaceae bacterium | reverse complement strand
GAGTCCATCAACGCCAACATCAACGGCAGTGGCGACGTAGACTGCATCGGCCAGCCCAAGATACAGCGGTATGACAGGAGGTAGGGCCTATGACAAGATATTATCAAGCCTTTGAAGAAACTTGACAAAAAGGGGGTCGAGTGAATTTGGATAAAGAAAAACTGAAATTTGGAAGGCTGCAAACTGTAGTTTGGGCAAAGGAAAACTCCAGTTTGGATATAACAAAACAATGAAACAGCACCCTTGTCATTCTGAGCGAAGTGAAGAAACGTGTTCGCCGCCCGTAGGGGCTAAAGGCAATCTCGCAGAGTCTCTTGTTAAGTCCCAGCGCGGGATCCTTCGTTTGACACTCAGGATGACAGAGACGCAATAAATAGAGAACTAAAATAACAAAATAAAACCACACGACAATGAAAGAGTTTTTCAAGAACCTCGGACGCTATAAGGTGTCGTCTGTGCTCAACATCCTCGGATTGAGCATTGCCTTTGCTGCGGCCTATATCATCTTGATACAGGTGCACTTTGACCTCACCTATAACCGCTGCCTTAAGGATGCGGACAGGATATATCGCTTGGAGTTTATGTCCGTAATGGGTGACAAGAACAAGAAGATGCCACACGTATCACATTATGTGGGCGAGGCTGTAGGCGATAATGATGCCAATGTAGAGGAATATACTTGGTCCTTCCCTTTTAATCCCAATAATCGTTTCTCAATTCCTCGTGAGGGAGAAGAAGAACAAGCGTTCTCGGTAACCACCTGTGTATGTTCGCCCAACTTCCCCGAGGTCTTGGGAATACCTCTCGTTGTGGGTAGTTACGACAATATCAATGAACCTAACTTGGTGCTCCTTAGCGAAAGCTTTGCTCGTATGCACGACCTTGAAATCGGTGATGTGGTAAAGATTCAGAATGAAAAAATATACGATACTGGCTTGAGCACAGTGAGAGGTATATTTAAGGATTTTCCTAACAATTGTGATTTTGCAGAGGTCAAGGTTATACAACTTATAGACAAGGAAAACACGACCAATAAAGAAGAATTCTGGTTTACATATTACTATAAGGTACATAATGCCGATCAAAATGATGTGATGCTCGCAAACGGACTTCGTGAGATAGCTCCGAGGTATGGCGAAGTGTTCGAAGAACTGAGAACGGCTTCGGAGGCAAACGACCAGCAGCAATGGATGAAACTCGGCAAGGAATATATGCGCCTTACGTCCATCTATGATATCTACTTCACCAACGACATTGAGGGTGTGGTAGGGCATAGCGTCGGCAATCGTTTGACCACCTATACGCTGCTGAGCATTGCCATACTGATACTTGCCATTGCATTCATCAACTTCATTAATTTCTTCATGGCGATGGTGCCCCGGCGCATACGCCGTGTGAATACAGAGAAGGTCTTTGGTTGCACCACACGCCGTTTGCGCATGGGCTTCGTGTTCGAGGCGATGGGACTGGTGGCACTCGGACTATTGCTTGCCATATACATTATATTTATGGTTGCGCCAGAGCTGACAGGAATAATTTCAACCTCTGCGCGGGTAAAAGACAACCCGATGATTATGCTGCTCATCATTATTGCTGGCCTTGTGCTTGCCATTGTCAGCAGCATATATCCTGCCTACTACATCACTTCGGTGCCGCCAGCTTTTGCACTGAAAGGTTCGTTCGGAAACAGTGCTGCAGGACGTCGTTTGCGCTATGCCCTGCTTACTTTTCAGTTTGTCATTTCGATAGCACTCATAACATGCACCATATTCATCCGTAAGCAGCACACCTACATGATGCATAGTGATATGGGATTTAATCGTGAATACCTGCTTTCAGTGTACCTCGATTATGCTCCTCATTCACATTGGGACTTCAATGCTCGTCAGCAGATGGAAAGTGAGTTAAAGAGAAATCCAGCCATTGCAGATGTCGCTTTCGCGTCCGAAGGCATAATAACTCCCACACGTTCTACGCATGGCAGAGTTACCGATGAGGGTAAATACATACATTTCCAAGCATACAATGTCACTTATGACTTCCTCTCGTTTATTGGTATAGAACTTCTGGAGGGGCGCGACTATCTGCCTGAAGACGAACAACAAGACAATAAGCAACTATATATCTTCAACGAAACAGCCCAAAAGGTGTATGATTTGAAGGTGGGAGATGATTTGAATGGAGCCGAAGTCATTGGCTTTTGCAACAATTTCAAATTCCGCCCATTGCAATACGAGAACTCAGCTTTTGCGTTCTGTGTAAGAGAACACACGGGTTATCTCACGCAACTCTATGTGCGCACTATTCCTGGTGCAGATATAGAGGCTGTTCGTAAACACATCAAACAATGTGTCACAAAGATGGGCGATGATGCAGACAAAATCATCATCGAGTTCTTCGATAAGGAACTAGCTCGTCAGTACGAAAAGGAGAAGGAACTTAACCGCTTGATCACTATCTTCTCGCTTATCTCCATCTGCATATCTCTGATGGGAGTCTTCGGCCTCGTCTTCTTTGAGACGCAGTATCGCCGTCGCGAGATTGCCGTGCGCCGCGTACACGGAGCACAGATAAGCCAGGTGCTCGGTATGTTCGTCGG
>JAZONP010000173.1:0-14883 GCA_045654565.1 Bacteroidaceae bacterium | reverse complement strand
AACCAGATTACATTCGAAATGATTAGCCCCGACGGCGAGGCAGGATTCCCCGGCAACGTAGTGGCAAAGACCACCTACACGCTCACCGATGACAACGCTATCGACATCGTGTGGACCGCCACAACAGACAAGAAGACAGTTATCAACCAGACCAACCACTGCTACTTCAACCTCAACGGCGACCACCAGATGCCTATCACCAATCATCTGTTACAGCTCAATGCCGACTACTACACTCCCGTAGACAGCACCTATATGACCACTGGTGAGATTGCTCCCGTAGCAGGCACACCGATGGACTTCACCGCATTCAAGGAGGTAGGTACTGAAATCACCAACTTCGACTTCGAGCAGCTGAAGAATGGAAATGGATACGACCACAACTGGGTGCTCAATACCAAGGGCGACGACACACAGGTGTGCGCTACATTGAAGAGTCCCGTTACAGGAATCGTACTTGAGGTCTACACCAACGAGCCTGGTTTGCAGTTCTATTCTGGTAATTTCCTCGATGGCACCACCATTGGTAAGGATGGCAAGAACATCAATCAGCGCACCGGTATGTGCCTCGAAACTCAGAAATACCCCGACACCCCCAACAAGAGTCATCTCGAAGGCTGGCCTTCAGCAACACTCGAACCGGGACAGGAGTACTACAGCCACTGTATTTACAAATTCTCTGTAGAGAAATAATCTCGTCTCTGTCATCCTGAGCATCGCGAAGGATCTCGCGCAGGAGCTTTGCGAGAAACATCCATGAGATGCTTCACTCCGTTCAGCATGACACGACTGATGGAATAGAAATAAACCAAAAATCATAAATTATAAATCTAAAGAAATTATGGCATTATTAGACTGGATTGTCATTGGGCTATTTGCAGCAGCAATGATATGGATTGTAGTGAGTGTGATGAGAAAGCAGAAGGACAACTCTTCTGACTACTTCTTGAGTGGACGTGATGCAACATGGATTGCCATTGGTACCTCTATCTTCGCATCAAATATTGGTTCGGAGCACCTTATCGGCTTGGCCGGCTCTGGTGCATCAAGCGGTATGGCTATGGCCCACTGGGAGATTCAGGGATGGATGATTCTTATCCTTGCTTGGGTATTCGTGCCCTTCTACGAGCGTAGTATGGTGCTCACCATGCCCGAGTTCCTGGAGAAGCGTTTCAACAAGCAGTCACGTACCATCCTTACCTACATTTCACTCATCAGCTACGTGCTCACCAAGGTAGCCGTAACCGTATATGCAGGTGGTGTGGTATTCCAACAGGTATTCGGCATTGAATCAATCACCATCTTCGGTTGGACAGTAGACTTCTTCTGGGTTGCTGCTATAGGCCTCGTATTGCTCACAGCCATATACACCATCCTCGGTGGTATGGAATCCGTGTTGAAGACCTCCGTATTGCAGACCCCAATCCTGCTCTTTGGTTCGGTAGTCATCCTTGTTCTTGGCCTCAAGGAACTTGGTGGTTGGGACAATATGATGGCTCTCTGCGATGTGACTCCCGCCTACGAAGGTGCACAGGGAACCATGATTCACCTCATGCGTGGCAATAGCGATCCCCAGTATCCTTGGTTGGGCGCCCTCATCGGCTCTGCCGTAATCGGTTTCTGGTACTGGTGTACCGACCAGTTCATCGTACAGCGCGTACTCTCTGGTAAGAACGAGCGCGAGGCTCGCCGTGGTGCTATCTTCGGTGCCTACTTGAAGCTCCTCCCTGTATTCTTGTTCCTCATCCCCGGTATGATTGCCTTTGCATTGGCTAAGGGTGCCCAGACAGGTGTATTGAACTCAGACCTCGCCAACGCCATGATGCCCGTTCTCAACAACGGTGACGTTGCCTTCCCCTTGCTCGTGGCCAAGTTGCTCCCCGCAGGTTTCAAGGGCGTAGTGGTTTGCGGTATCCTCGCAGCCTTGATGTCTTCATTGGCATCGCTCTTCAACTCTTCGGCTATGCTCTACACCATCGACGTGTACAAGGTGAAGCATCCCGACCCCAACCCAGTTATTGCTGAGGATGGTCGTGTAACCGACTCTGAGGAGTATGGCAAGAAGCTCGTGAAGATTGGTCAGATCGCTACCGTTATCATCGTAGCGCTCGGTATCCTTTGGATTCCCGTGATGAAGAGCATCGGTGACGTGCTCTACCTCTACCTGCAGGACGTACAGTCAGTGCTTGCTCCCGGTATCGCCGCAGCCTTCTTGATGGGTATCTGCTGGAAGCGTGCTACACCTAAGGGTGGTCAATGGGCATTGATTTCAGGTCTCGTTATCGGTATCATCCGCTTGGGTGCCAAGATTCTCTACACCAGCGTAGAGGGTGCTCCCGAGGGTTGGTTCAAGACCGTATTCTACGACTTCAACTGGTTGTACTTCTGCGGATGCATGTTGGTATTCTGCTTGCTCGTATGCTTCTTCGTGAGCCTCTGCACTCAGCCCAAGGCCGAGGCAGAGATCAAGGGTTTGGTATTCGGCACCTCTACACCTGAGCAGATTGCTGCGACTCGCCGTAGCTGGGACAAGTGGGATGTTATCCACACCATCATCATCCTCGGTATCACTGTAGCATTCTATATCTACTTCTGGTAATCTTAAGCAATGCAAGGATATTATTCCCAACATCCAAGGTTCTACCATGCGGTAGACTGTATCATCTTCGGATTCAGCAGAGGAGAACTTAGCCTCCTCTTGCTGAAACGAAAATTCGATCCTGGCAAAGGCGAATGGTCACTGATGGGAGGCTTTGTGCAAGAAGGCGAGTGCATGGACGATGCAGCCAAGCGCGTGCTTGCCGAACTTACCGGGATCACCGATGTGTTCATGCAGCAGATAGGCACGTTCGGTCAAGTCGATCGTGACCCAGGCGAACGAGTAATCTCAACAGCCTACTACGCACTCGTCGACATCAACAATTATGACCGCCAACTTGTAGAGAGTCACAATGCCCACTGGGTGAATATTAATGAAGTACCTACTCTACTTTTCGATCACGAAGAGATGGTAGACAAGGCTCGCCGATTTATGAAGATACAAGCCGCGATGCAACCTATCTGTTTTCATTTATTACCTGAGCACTTCACCCTCACCCAACTGCAAAACCTCTACGAAGCCATCAATGGTGCACCTGTAGATAAGCGGAATTTTAGAAAGCGCGTTGCCGAGTTAGGATATATAGAGAAGACCAAGTTCATCGACAAGATCACCTCTCGTCGCGGAGCGGCACTCTACAAGTTTAACGAAGAAGAATATAAGAAATCACTTAAGTTCAAACTATAATGTATCGCGCACGCACGCGTACACATTTACTAATGTAGAAACGTTATGTTAGAAGAACTCAAACAAAAGGTATTCCAGGCCAATCTTGACCTTGTAAAGCAAGGATTGGTTATTTTCACTTGGGGTAACGTGTCGGGCATCGACCGCGAAAAGGGTTTAGTAGTCATCAAGCCCAGCGGTGTGAGCTACGACGACATGAAGGCCTCCGACATGGTAGTGGTAGATCTCCATACTGGAGAAGTTGTCGAGGGCGACCTCAACCCCTCATCCGACACCCCCACCCACCTCGTGCTCTACCGTGCCTTCCCCAACATCCAGGGCGTGGTACACACCCACTCCACCTTTGCTACCGCATGGGCACAGGCAGGCAAGGACATCCCCAATATCGGCACCACACATGCCGACTACTTCTACAAGGATATTCCCTGCACCGAAGCCATGACCAAGGAGGAAGTTGAGGGCGACTACGAGTTGGAGACAGGCAACGTCATCGTGAAGCGCTTCGAGGGCATCAACCCCGACCACACCCCCGGCGTATTGGTAAAGAACCACGGTCCCTTCTCATGGGGAACAAGCCCCGCCAATGCGGTATACAACGCCAAGGTGATGGAGCAGTGTGCCAAGATGGCCTACATCGCCTTCACACTCAATCCCGAGACCACGATGAACCCCCTCCTCATCGAGAAGCACTACAACCGCAAGCACGGTCCTAATGCTTACTACGGTCAGAAGGGACAAAAGCACTAAGTAATTGAAAATTGAGAATGGAGAATTGATAATTAATAGTTATGAAGGATAATGTCATTATAGACAAAACCTTAGAGTTCTCTATAAGAATCATAAACTTGTATAAGTATTTATGCAAAGAGCAAAACGAGTTTATCCTAAGCAAACAACTATTAAGATCAGGCACAAGTATCGGAGCAAATGTAAGAGAAGCTGAACATGCACAGAGCAAAGCCGATTTCTTGAATAAAAATAACATTGCACTGAAAGAGGCTAACGAAACATCCTATTGGTTAGAGTTATTACATAAGACCGGATATATTACAACCGCGATGTATGACAGCATATTTGCAGATTGCGAAGAGATTCTCAAAATTTTAATAAGTATAGTCAAAACTTCAAAAAAGAATAATTGGTATTAACTTAGATAAGAGAGAGTGCGACGATGAGACTATTAATTCTCAATTATCCATTCTCAATTATCCATTAAATTTTAAAACTATGTTTGAAAATTATGAAATTTGGTGGGTAACAGGTGCCCAGCTTCTTTATGGTGGCGAAACTGTAAAAATCGTTGACGGACACTCTAAGGAGATGGTCGACGGTCTCAACAATGGCGGCAAACTCCCTATCAAGGTTGTATATAAAGGTACAGCCAACTCTTCCAAGGAGGCTGAGGCTGTGATGAAGGCAGCCAACAATGAGCCGAAGTGCGTAGGTGTAATCACCTGGATGCACACCTTCTCACCCGCCAAGATGTGGATCAAGGCATTGCAGACCTTGCAGAAACCCCTCCTCCACTTCCACACCCAGTACAACGCCGAGATTCCTTGGGATACCATCGACATGGACTTCATGAACCTCAACCAGTCTGCCCACGGCGACATCGAATTCGGTCACATCTGCACTCGTATGCGCGTACCCCGCAAGGTGGTTTGCGGTCACTGGAAGAGCGAGGAGGCACAGGAGAAGATTGCCGTTTGGGCTCGCGTAGCTGCCGGTGTTGCTGATGCCAAGAACACACGCTGCCTCATGTTCGGTATGAACATGAACAACGTAGCCGTTACCGATGGCGACCGCGTAGAGTTCGAGCAGCGCTTGGGCTACCACGTTGACTACTACCCCGTATCATCACTCATGGAGTACCTCAAGAAGGTTACCGACGCCGAGGCCGACGCACTCGTAGAGGAGTACAAGAAGTTGTACGAGATCAAGATTGACGAGAGCGGCGAGGAGGTATACTGGGAGAAGGTGAAGAATGCAGCCAAGGCCGAAATTGCCTTGCGCCGCGTGTTGGCCGACGAGGGTGCTACCGCCTTCACTACTAACTTTGACGACCTCGGTGATGCCGACATCAACGATCCCAACTTCGTAGGCTTCGACCAAATTCCTGGTCTCGCTTCACAGCGCCTCATGGCCGAGGGTATCGGCTTCGGTGCCGAGGGCGACTGGAAGACCGCTTGCCTCTGCCGCACCCTTTGGGTTATCCAGCAGGGTATGCCTAAGGGTTGCTCATTCCTTGAGGACTACACCCTCAACTTCGCAGGCGACCAGTCTTCATGCCTCCAGAGCCACATGCTCGAGATCTGCCCCGACATTGCCGTAGAGGAGAGACCCAAGCTCGAGGTACACTTCCTCGGCATCGGTATCCGCAAGCAGCAGACCGCACGTCTCGTGTTCACCTCTAAGACCGGTTACGGTATCAAGGCTACCATCGTAGACCTCGGCAACCGCTTCCGCCTCATCTCACAGGAGGTAGAGTGCATCGAGCCCAAGCCCATGCCCAACCTCCCCGTGGCTTCAGCCCTCTGGATTCCCCAGCCCACCTTCGAGATTGGTGCTGGCGCATGGATCCTCGCTGGCGGTACCCACCACAGTGCATTCTCATACGACATCAATGAGGAGTATTGGGAAGACTTCGCTGAGATCACCGGTATCGAGTACATCAAGATCAACAAGGACACCACCATCAGCAACTTCAAACAGGAGCTCCGTAACAATGAGGTGTACTACATGTTGAACAAGGCATTGAGATAATAAATTAAGTATCTAAGGAGATAAAGGGAGTTAAAGGGAGTCGAAAGCTAATAGATCTTGTGCATGTGTACAAATCATTTGGCCTTTATCTCCCCAAGAAGCAAAGCGACTATCTCTCTTTATCTCCTTTAACTTCTACAAATAAACTTACCATCCTATGAGCTTAACCGCAAAACAAACCATCGAATCGGGTAAGGCCATCCTCGGTATTGAGTTTGGTTCGACCCGCATCAAGGCCGTCCTCATCGACCAGGACAATAAGCCCATCGCTCAGGGCAGCCACACTTGGGAAAACCAGTTGGTCGACGGCTTGTGGACCTATAGCATCGATGCCATCTGGCACGGCCTGCAGGACTGCTATGCCGACCTCCGCAAGGATGTGCAGCAGCAGTACGACACCGAGATCGAGACCCTTGCAGCCATCGGCTTCAGTGCCATGATGCACGGCTACATGGCCTTCGACAAGGATGCCCATATCCTCGTGCCCTTCCGCACCTGGCGCAACACCAACACCGGCCAGGCAGCCGCTGCATTGTCAGAGCTCTTCGTCTATAACATCCCCTTGCGTTGGAGCATCTCGCACCTCTACCAAGCCATCCTCAATGGCGAGGAGCACGTGGGCAACATCGACTTCCTCACCACCCTCGCCGGCTACGTACACTGGCAGGTGACAGGCGAGCGCGTGTTGGGTGTAGGCGACGCATCAGGTATGATACCCGTCGACCCAACGACCAAGAACTACTCAGCCGAGATGGTCAGCAAGTTCGACACCCTCGTAGCCCCCAAGGGTTACAGCTGGAAGCTCACCGACATCCTCCCTAAGGTATTGGTAGCTGGTGAGAATGCCGGCTTCCTCACCGAGGAGGGCGCCAAGAAGCTCGACCCGTCGGGCCACCTCAAGGCAGGCGTTCCCGTATGTCCCCCCGAGGGCGACGCAGGCACCGGCATGGTAGCCACCAACGCCGTGAAGCAGCGCACAGGTAACGTGTCGGCAGGTACCTCATCCTTCTCGATGATCGTACTCGAAAAAGAGCTCTCCAAGCCCTACGAGGCCATTGATATGGTCACCACCCCCGATGGCAGTCTCGTAGCTATGGTACACTGCAACAACTGCACCTCAGACCTCAACGCATGGGTCAACCTCTTCAAGGAGTATCAGGAGCTGATGGGTATCCCCGTCGACATGAACGAGATCTTCGGCAAGCTCTACAACCATGCCCTCACCGGCGACACCGATTGTGGCGGACTCGTGTCCTACAACTACATCTCTGGTGAGCCCCTCACCGGCATGGAGGAGGGTCGCCCCTTGTTCGTGCGCTCGGCAGGTGACAAGTTCAACCTCGCCAACTTCATGCGTGCCCACCTGCACGCCTCAGTAGGTGCACTCAAGATCGGTAACGACATCCTCTTCAACGAAGAGAAGATCCGTGTCGATCGCATCACCGGCCACGGCGGCCTCTTCAAGACCAAGGGCGTAGGCCAGCGCATCCTCGCAGCAGCCATCAACTCACCCATCTCTGTGATGGAGACCGCAGGTGAAGGTGGTGCTTGGGGTATGGCATTGCTCGGCTCTTACTTGGTGAACAACGCAGACAAGCGCTCACTCGAGGCCTACCTCGAAGAGGTAGTATTCGGCGGCAACACCGGTGAAGAGATAGCTCCCACTGCCGAAGACGTAGCCGGCTTCAATGCCTACATCGAGAACTACAAGGCTTGCCTCCCCATCGAGGCAGCAGCCGTGCAGTCAAAGAAATAACTCAATGGGAGACCCACACCACTTTCTTTCGAGGAAGGAGTGGGTCTCCTTAATTTATCATTTATCTATCTCTATGAAAAAGTACCTCCTTCCTTTGCTTTTGTGCCTTCCCATATGCATGGAAGCTGAAGACCTTAACGTAAATAGCCCCGACGGCAACCTCAAGGTGACCCTTTCGGACAATGACGGCAAGCTGTCTTATACCGTTAACTACAAGGAACATAACATCATCGAATCATCGCCCTTGGGCCTCATCACCAACATAGGCGACTACACCAAGGATGCCAAACTAGTTGCTCAAGAGACAAGTGTCATTGACGAGCAGTACACACTCAACCGAGCCAAAGTGAGCAACGTCCACTATGTGGCTAATCAGTTATCTGCCGCTTATGAGTTCCCTGGCGGACGCCATATGCGCGTGGTGTTCAATGTGAGCAATAACAACATCGCTTTTAAGTACATCTTGCGCCCGGTGGGCGAGACCACTTGTGCCGTAGTGAATGCCGAGGCTACGGGATTCGACTTCCCCGAGGGCACCACCACATTCCTCACACCGCAGTCTGACCCTATGGTGGGCTGGAAGCGCACCAAGCCGAGCTACGAAGAGGAGTACGTGGCCGATGAACCTATGGGCACTCCCTCGAAATATGGCCGTGGCTACACCTTCCCCGGACTCTTCCACATCGGTGACTGCTGGGCACTTGTATCAGAGACCGGAGTAACCGGCGACTACTGTGGCTCACGCCTGAGCGACGGCACGAAGGACGGCCTCTACACCATCGCCTACCCCATGGAGGGCGAGAACAACGGTTTCGGTAGCACGGGTGCACAGATTGCCCTGCCTAGCGCTACACCCTGGCGCACCATCACCGTGGGTGACAACCTCAAACCCATCGTGGAAACTACCATCCCCTTCGACGTGGCGAAGCCGCTCTACGAGCCCTCTACAGACTATAAGTTTGGCCGCGGCTCATGGCACTGGATGATATGGGACGACGCTTCGTGCAACTTCGAAGACATCAAGAAGTTTATCGACCTCTCTGCAGCTATGGGTTGGGAATATACCCTCATCGATGCCCTCTGGGACAAGCAGATAGGTTACGAGAAGGTGGAGGAGCTCATCCGCTACGCCAAGAACAAGGGCGTGGAGCCCTTCCTATGGTACAACTCCAACGGTGCATGGAACGATGCTCCCCAAGGGCCTCACCACTGCATGGCCAACCCCATCGCCCGCAAGAAGGAGATGAAGTGGATGCAGAAGATGGGAGTCAAGGGCATCAAGGTGGACTTCTGGGCTGGCGACAAGCAGGAGACCATGCGCCTCTACGAGCAGGTGCTCTCCGATGCCAACGACTATGGCATCATGTGTATCTTCCACGGTTGTACCCTGCCTCGCGGATGGGAGCGCATGTACCCCAATTACGTAGGTAGTGAAGCCGTGCTCGCCTCTGAGAACCTCAAGTTCAACCAGTACTGGGATGACAACGAAGCCTACAACGCTTCGCTCCACCCCTTCATCCGAAACGCTGTAGGATGCATGGAATTTGGCGGAACCATCCTCAACAAGCGCCTCAACCGCACCAACGATGGCGGCACCACACGCCGCACGGGCGATGCCTTCCAGCTCGCCACGGCCGTGCTCTTCCAGAACCCCGTACAGATGTTTGGTCTCACTCCCAATAACCTGCAGGATGCTCCTGCCGAAGCGATGGACTTCATGCGTACCGTGCCCACCACATGGGATGAGACCCGCTACATCGACGGCTACCCGGGCAAGTATGTCATCCTCGCCCGCCGAAATGGAGCTACCTGGTATGTAGCAGCCATCAACAACACGGGAGCTGACCTCAAGGTTGAGCTCGACCTCGCGTTCCTTGCAGGCTCATCAGCCACCCTCTACGCTGACGGCAAGGGGCTCGCGTTCAGCACCAAGACACTCCAATTCAAGAAGAACAAGAAGACCAAAGTCACTATCCCCCACAACGGAGGATGTGTCATCGTAGACCGCAAGGAATGGAGTGGCAACCCCATCCTCCCCGGATTCCATGCCGACCCCGAGGTACTCTATTCGGAGAAGACCGGCCGCTATTATATCTATACCACCACTGATGGTCAGCCCGGATGGGGTGGCTGGTACTACACCTGCTTCTCATCGGCCGACCTCGTGGACTGGCGCTACGAAGGCATCAACTTCGACGTACGCAACCAGACCTCTTGGGCCAGCGGCAATGCTTGGGCACCTGCCATCATCGAGAAGAAGGTGAACTATGAACACAAGTACTTCTTCTACTTCAGTGGCGATGCTGGCCGTCGCAAGGGAAAGGCCATCGGCGTAGCTGTGGCCGATAATCCCGAGGGGCCCTTTACCGATGCCATCGACAAGCCGCTTGTAGACTATCTGCCCGAGGGTCAGCACCATGGACAACAGATTGACGTGGACGTATTTACCGACCCTGACACAGGCATCAGCTACCTCTACTGGGGCAATGGCTACATGGCCGGTGCCGAGCTCAACAATGACATGGTAAGCATCAAGGAGGGCACTGTGACATTGATGACTCCCGAAGGAGGTACGTTGCAGGACTATGCCTTCCGCGAGGCTCCCTACGTATTCAAGCGCAACGGCTTGTACTACTTCCTGTGGAGTGTCGATGACACCGGTTCGCCTAACTACCACGTAGCTTACGGCACATCGAACTCACCCCTCGGCCCCATCGAGGTAGCCGATGAGCCCGTCATCCTCATCCAACGCCCCGAGGAGGAGATCTATGGCCCTGCTCATAACAGCGTGTTGCAGATCCCCGGTAAAGACGAGTGGTACATCGTATACCATCGTATCAACAAGAACTATATCGATTGGAGCAAGGGACCCGGCTGGCACCGCGAGACCTGCATTGACAAGATGGAGTTCTACCCCGACGGACGTATCAAACCAGTAGTGCCCACACATCAAGGCGTGAAGCGACTGAAAAAATAAGTTATACCATAAAAATAAGAACGACCAGTCTATCGATTGGTCGTTCTTATTTATTTCGGGCATAAATATTTACTTACGCTTGCCAAATAGTCTCAATAGCTTCAAGAACAGATTAATAAAGTCGAGATACAACATAAAACTTCCCAAAAGCGCCAACTTCAACGATCCTTCGTTGAGTTCATCTCTTTCGACTAACAGATTCTTGATCTTCTGTGTATCATATGCCGTAAGCAACACAAACACCACTACTCCAACGTATGTAGTAATCCACTCAAGCCTTGAGCTCTGCATGAAAAAATTCACTACCGAAGCTATGATGATGCCAAACAATCCCATCATGAGATAGCGCCCCCAAGGAGAGAGGTCCTTCTTAGTAAAATAGCCAAACAAACTCATCGCGCCAAAAGTACCTGCTGTAACAAAGAAGGTCAATGCAATGGACTCTTGTGTGTAGAGTAAGAAAATTGGAGATATAGACACACCTGTCAACAAAGCATAAAGGCCAAATAGAATACTTGCTACATTGAATGATAGTCTGTTAAATAGTGCCGTAAACACTACCGCTAACAACAACTCTGCAATAAGAAGCCCCATAACCAAGCCAAAATGCTCAAACATAAAGCTAAGTATCGTCTGATTGTTTGACACGTACATAGCAGCCACACCCGTCACACCAAGAGCGAGCGCCATCCATGCATACACATTTTTCAACAACACAGAAAAAGTTTCATTGGTAATTTCACGTTTTACCGTCGTTTCTAGTTCCATAATATAAGTTTTATAAGATTATACTACACATATAAGGGCAATGTGGCAACCTTACCATCATGCCATCGTTGCAAAGTTAGCAACTTCGCCTAATTAACAAAAATTATCAAAGAAAAAGTTTCTAAACAAATACTCTTATTTCATAGAATCATACGTGTTGTTCGTGCTTATTTTTGTACTTTTGCAACATGAATCGAAAAGACTTTGAAATAATGGCACCAGTAGGTTCACGCGAATCACTGGCTGCGGCAATACAGGCAGGTGCTGATAGCATCTACTTCGGTATAGAGAACCTCAACATGCGTGCACGCTCGGCCAACACGTTCAGCATTGACGACCTACGCGAGATTGCAGCTACGTGCGACGAGCATGGCGTGAAGAGCTACCTCACCGTCAACACCATCATCTACGACGAGGACATCGCACTGATGCGTACCATCGTTGACGCCGCCCATGAGGCCGGCATCTCGGCCGTTATCGCTGCTGACGTGGCCGTACTAGACTATTGCAACCGCATAGGCCAAGAGGTGCACCTCTCTACGCAACTCAACATCAGCAATGCCGAGGCACTCAAGTTCTATGCCCGCTTTGCCGATGTGGTAGTGCTCGCTCGCGAGCTCAACCTCAATCAGGTAGCTGCCATATACAAGACCATCCAAGAGGAGCAGATATGCGGTCCCAAGGGTGAACTTATCCGCATCGAGATGTTCTGCCATGGAGCACTCTGCATGGCCGTATCGGGCAAATGCTATCTCAGCCTGCACGAACTGGGAGCATCGGCCAATCGTGGTGCCTGCATGCAGGTATGCCGCCGAGGCTACGAGGTAAGAAGAGATGAAGAACCCACTTATCTCCTCAACGACAAGGAGAGCACCATCGAACTGGAGGTAGACACCAAATACGTGATGTCGCCCAAGGACCTCAAGACCATCCGCTTCATGGACGAGATGATGGAGGCTGGAGTGCGCGTGTTCAAGATTGAGGGACGCGCTCGCGGACCCGAATATGTGAAGACCGTCGTGGAGTGCTACCGCGAAGCCATCGACAGCTATCTAGACGGCACACTCACCGAGGAGAAGAAGGACGAGTGGGACGAGCGCTTGCGCACTGTCTTCAACCGTGGCTTCTGGAACGGCTACTATCTGGGACAACGCCTGGGCGAGTGGACCCGCCACTACGGTTCCAATGCCACCGAGCGTAAAATCTATGCCGGAAAGGGCATCCGCTACTTCTCTAACATCGGCGTAGCTGAGTTCCTCGTCGAAGCCGCCGAACTGCACGTAGGCGACAAGCTCCTCATCACAGGACACACCACGGGAGCCATGTATGTGACCCTCGAAGAGGCTCGCGTAAACCTCAAGCCTGTCGACATCGTAAAGAAGGGTGCACACGTGTCGTTCAAGGTGCCCGACCGCATACGTCCCAACGACAAGCTCTACATCATGCGCCCCACGGGGATAGAAGAATAACAAAAACTCATCATTCCAAGCAACGTGAAGATTCCCGTATCCAGAAAGAGATTATCCTTCACGTTGTCCAGAGTGATACGATATCATATGTAACCACTATGAGCAAAGGATATCCCACCAAATCACACACTATACCTGTAAAGCGCTACTGCCGAACGATGCAGCTAAAACCTGACAATGCGCTCATACGGGAGTATATACACCGCCATAGCCAAGGCGAAGCATGGCCCGAGATTCTCGACGGAATACGTGAAGTTGGAATCCTGGAGATGGAGATATATCTACTCGGCAATCGTCTGTTTATGATTGTGGAAACACCCGCCGACTTCGATTGGGATACCTCTATGGCGCGCCTCGCCACACTGCATCGCCAACAAGAGTGGGAGGACTATATGGCCATCTTCCAGGATTGTAACACGGGCGACACTGCAGAAGACAAGTGGCAGATGATGGATAGGATATTCTATCTATACGAATAAGTATAAACATCTATATTAGTGCAAAAAAATAGGCAATAATATAGATGTTTACCCAAAGGATCTTGTCATCCTGAACGTATGTGAAGAATCCCGCGCAGGGACTTCGCATGAGATGTTTGCGAGATCCTCACTTCGTTCTGGATGACAACCGACGCCAAACCGAGAGCAAAGATAAGCTTGCTTAATCTCTGCTGAGGTGCGAAGGAGGAAAACTAAGAGTTACTAACGCGGAAATACATAGATGTTGTCCAAAACTTCTCGTGTCATTTCGAGCAGAGCGAGACAACCTTTAGGTCGCCGGCCAAAGGGAAAGGCAATCTCTCAGAGTGCCCTGGCGAAAAGGGACTACTCAGGGAAGCTGAAGTTAAAGGGACTGAAGCACGCTCCTCTGGGAGAGATAAACCTCCCCTTTGTCGCAACCGCGCTGCCGTCGCAAACAACGTTCGCCGCCCGTAGGGGCCAAAGGCAACCGACGCCAAATCGAGAACAGAATCAAGCTTGCTTGAATTATGCCGGGATGCGAACCGACGAACGAGCGAGGGTAGAAGCAAAGTTCACTTTGATTATTCCGAGTAAGGAGGAGGAAACGAAAGTCGTAAGGAGGAAAACTATAAGTTAACCGACGCTAATGCTTCGCGCCGGTGGCGCTTCGCTTTGTCGGAACCTTTAGGTCGCTGAAAGAAATGACACTATCGCTGAGATTTTAGTGTTGGTGGACAACTGCTATATTATTCCCCAAAAAAATAAGAGAGGCTCATTGAGAGGCCTCTCTTATCTTTCGTATATTCGCTACAGCAATTATCCGCCGAAGTCGTCGAAGTGAATCATATCCTTCTCAACGCCGAGGCTGTCGAGGAGGTCGAGCACGGTCTTGGCCATCATGGGAGGACCACAGAGGTAGTACTCGCAATCCTCGGGGTTCTCGTGCTGCTTGAGGTAGGTGTCGCCCATCACAGGTGCTACGAAGCCAGCGGTGTACTTGATACCTGCTGCATCGGCCTTGGGATCGGGACGGTCAAGCGCGAGATGGAAGTGGAAGTTGTCGAACTCCTTCTCCAATGCGAGGAAGTCGTCGAGGAATGGGATCTCCTCCAATGCACGGGCACCATAGAAGTAGTGCATCTGACGGTCGCGGCACTGGCGGGTCTTGAGCATGTGCATGATCTGTGCACGGAGAGGAGCCATACCGGCACCACCACCGACCCAAATCATCTCACGACCAGACTCGTAGTTGGGACGGAACTCTCCGTAAGGACCACTCATCATCACCTTGTCGCCGGGCTTGAGGCTGAAGATGTATGATGAAGCGATACCGGGCATCACATCCATGAAGCCACCACCCTGCTCTTTGGGTTTGAAGGGAGGTGTAGCGATACGTACGTTCA
>JAZONP010000172.1:0-4726 GCA_045654565.1 Bacteroidaceae bacterium | reverse complement strand
TAGGTGCCCATGGTGGGTATGCCCAGGCTGTCGGCAAGGGCCAGGGTGCGCTCCAGGCCACGCTTGCGGCGGTCGAGGCTGTGATTGTTGGCTGTGCCGAGGATGTCGAACCCAGCGTCGTGTATGCCCTGCAGGTACTCGTCGGGGGCGCTAAACTGCGGATAGCCTCGGTAGGGCTCACCGCCCAGGGTGACCTCAAGGTTGCCGATGGCGATGTCGGCACGCGAGATGTCGTCCTTCACCAGAGCGAAGCAGTGGCTGTAGTCGTAGGTGCCGTCGGCGCGGCGGGCAGCGTCAATCTGAGCCTGATGCTGCATGAGGTCGCCCACGAACAGTAGGGATACCTGTTGGCTCTGTCCATGCAAGAGTATGGGTGAGAGCAACAGCAGTACGAAGTGGGCGAGTCTCATGAGTCGATGCAGCCTTTCTTTGTTATTTCTTCTTGTTCCAATGCTTCTCCAACATCTTGGCCTCGCGCTTGGTGATGTGGATGATGGCGCCATGCTTCTGCTCCGAGAAGTTGGTACGGGTCATCACGCCCTCGCCGAAGCTGCCCAGCGGGGTATAGTGGATGAAGTCGCTGGTCTCGGTGAATCCGAAGTTGTGAGGGTGTGCATGGAAGTTATCGTGCATCACTACCCAGCGATCCTCACCGATGCGTTTCCAGCAGTTGGGAGCCTCATGGCTGGTGCGCACACCATCGTAGTAGTTCTCGTCCAACATGTAGGGCCCTGCGATAGAGGCTGCCGTAGCATGTTTGATGGTGGCACCGCGCTCGTGTGACACGTAGTAGAGGTGGTAGGTGCCGTCGTGGTACATGATGTCGCTGTCGATGACGTTGTATCTTCCTTCGGGTGCTTCGAAGAGCAGCTGAGGCTCACCCTCCATGGCGGTGAAGTCATCGTTCATATAGACGTAGTAGATCTTGTTGCGGCCATTGCCGAAGCGAGTGGTGAAGTGCAGGAAGAGTTTACCCTTCTCATAGTCGTAGCAGGTCTCGGGAGCCCATACGCAGCCCACCTCGGCCCACTTGCCTCCCAACTTTTGGAAGTCGAGGTTCGTGCGTGTCCAATGCTTGAGGTCAGTGCTCTTCATGAGTACGAGTCCGCGATTGTTGCCCCAGCCATATTTCCTGCCGTCGCGCTCCCATTCTGTCGTGCGGAATCCATCACGTACGCCAAACACGTGGAGGTCGGTCATGGCAAGATAGAATGCTCCGTCGGGGCCGCGGAAGATGTGTGGGTCGCGTATGCCATGTTGCTCGGCAATCGTGTCTCCTGCGATAAGGGGGAGGTCATCGTTGAGCGAGTGGAACTCATAGCCATCGTTGCTCAATGCCATGTGGAGCCCGTGGTCGGCATCCTTGTGATACACCATGAGGTAGGCGCCCATCTTCTTCTCCATCTTGCGTGCAGCCTTTTCCTCTTTGGCTTTGCGCTCATAGTACTCCTCCACGTAGGGTACGCCATCGGTAGTGATGTCACACTTGATGATGTCTCCCGCCTTGTCGTACTTCAATTCTTGCGCACATACGGAGCGTGAGTAGCTGGTGCCGGTGTGCAGACCTCCGTTGTGGGTGAAGAGGATGGTCTTCCCCTTGAACTCCACCACACCCGGGTGAGTCGTATTGCTGTTGCCTGCAATTTCAGAGAACACTCCCTTGTATTCGAACGGGCCTACGGGTGAATCTCCTACGGCGTAGCCCAGTTTCTCGGGCCATCCTTCAGCGAAGGTGAGATAGTACTTCCCGTCGTGCTTGTGTACCCAGGGGGCTTCGGTGAAGTTGGTCCCTTCGGGAGTGATATCCATCACTTCGCCGTCAATCTCAATCATGTTGGGCTTCAGCTTGGCTGCAAAGCATCGTCTGTTGCCCCAGTATATCCATGCGTTACCCTCCTCGTCTTGATAGACAGCAGGATCGATGCATGCCCATGCGTGGTCGGTACCCGGACAATCGGCATTGGTCAGCAGAGGTCTTCCCAAGGCATCCTTGAAGGGGCCATAGGGCGATTCGCTCACGGCCACGCCGATGCCACACCAGTTGGTCGATACATAGAAGTAGTATTTGCCCTCCTTCTCGGCCACATGAGCAGCGAAGGCCGCGTGAGAGTTCTGCCATTTGAACTCATCCACGTGGAGCGGACTCTTATGCTCTGTCCAGTTCATCATGTCCGTGGTGGTGAAGAGCGCCCACTCGTGCATCTTGTAGCCACCCTGGTTCCCGGCAAAGTCAACACCGGTATACAGATACAGCGTGTCACCCTTGACAAAGGGGGCAGGGTCTGCCGTGTGCTTGTGTGTGATGATGGGGTTCTGTGTGGCGCGGAAACGATAAGGGTTTCCATTGGGGACAATCTGTGCCGTGCTTGCAAGGGCGACAAATCCCATCGCGAAGGATAGAAGTGTTTTTTTCATGAGAATCTATGTTTTGTACTTTGTTTAACGCATTTTCTTTACTTAGTGCAAATATAGGGAATAAATTTCATTACACCTTGAAACGACTGAAAAATAAGGGGGGGAGTGAAGGCATCTACAGCTCTCTATCTTTGTTGCTTCTCCTGCAACTGCCTCTTCAGCTCGGCCTCACCTGGTTCTCGAAGGAGATGTACTTCTCGGCATGCTCGATGCCATATACATCGTGCAAGAGGACCATCCAGAAGGGCTGGCTCTCGCCCTTCTCGTAGCCACGCCCTTTCCACTCCTCTGCAAAGAGGGCGGCGGCAGTTTGTTGTTGTTTTTCGGTCATCATATGCGGCATCGGGTGTTACTTTTCTATAACGCAAATTTACAAATAAGCGGGTGCGTGCCCAAATTTCTACGAGAGAATATTTAGAATGTGCTTGCAAATTCTTAATTGAGCGGCAGCGCGGAGCATTAGCGCTGCTTGCGACGAAGGGGAGGTTTATCTCCCCCAGAGGAGTGTGCTTTAGCACCATTAGGTTTAGTTCTCCAACCTTTAGGGTTCCAAAGGAGTACTTCTTGCAGCCTAGAGAAATTCAACAAGGTTAAATTTTCTCCGACTTTTATTTTTTCGTTTCATCATTCACGGCGCAAAGATAGCCCTACGTTGTCCCATAACGTGGGACGGGAGATGATTTTTTTTTCGCAGGAAAAGACATGTGCAAGGGGGACAGGGACAGGGGACAATAAAAATACGCTCTCTCTCCCGATAGGCGAAAATAGTGTGTAGTAAAAACTCTTATTTAAGTATTAGATATACTATGTATATCTAATACTTAAATAAGCCCCTATATATAGTATGATGGCTGCAAGCATACAGCGCAGGGTATCTGTCCCCTTGTCCCCGTCCCCCGTCTGCCTCGCGTGGCGCACGCGCATTATGCGCGTATCCCGTCGTCAAGGAGTTAGGAAACTAGTGTGTAGTGTTTTAGGGTGTAGGGTGTAGTGTCTGTTGTGTCATCCCGAGCGTAGAGAGGAATCTCGCAGAGTCTCATGCAACGTACATAGTCCCAGCGCGGGATCTCTCGCATTGCTCGAGATGACAGAGATGCGGATGTTTATTTAATCGGGAGTTAGGAGTTAGGAATTAGGAGTTGTTAATTAGGAATTAGGAATTAGGATTGCCGGAGGTGTTGCGCTGGTCTGCCGCAGGTGCGGCAGTGCGCGGTGCAGGGCTGCTCCGCGTCGGGAGGGAGGCTGCGCAAGCGCGCGAGGCAGGTGCGGCAGAAATTTTTTCTCGCTCAGTATCATCGACTTGCAAAAAGAAGAAATCAAAAGAAATCAGAAGAAATCAGTAAGTGGATATGCCGAAATTATTTGTAGTAATTTCGCCAACGATAACGAAAACGATAACTGCCATCCGGAGGGCAAGTCAACGTCAACGTTAACGTCAACGTTTTAACCATTAACCCATCAACGATGAACGTTTAACGACTAACGTTAGTTTCCGGAGGCTGACTGTTGTCTGTTGACTGTTGACCGTTGACAAAAAAAGAAAGAACATGGCAATTACCTACAAAGTGGCCAAGTGCCGCAACCCCAAGAACCCTGATGTGGACTACTTCAAGGGTACCGCAGTGAAGACCGGCGATTATGACTTCGAAGAGTTGACCGATGACATCGCCCTCGCTACCACCGTCACCAAGGGTGACATCATGGCCGTACTGGCAAGTATCAAACCCTTCATCACCAAGGCGTTGCTCGCAAGCCGCCGCGTGGTGCTCAACGACCTCGGTGCGTTCACCATCGGTCTGCAGGGCAAGTGCTACAACCGCGACGCGCGAGCAAAGATCTAAAAGGCCAGCTCAAGCGCATCTCAAGCGAGGCAATGGCGTAAGGGGATTTAGACAGAAGAACATAAGAACAGGTTTTTCTTGTCTCACGCGGATGGCGCGGATTGCGCTGAAGAGAACTTTAGTTCTCCCGAGGCGTGCAGCTTGCTGCTTATTTCCGTTCGGAGGCACATACAAGCGATAGCGATGTATGTTTATTCGTGTAATCCGCGAGATTCGTGGTCTATAATTAATTACACGCGAATGATGTGTTTTTTTTCTTGAACACTAATCGCACGAATCGCACGAATTTTGCAAGTCGCTACGCCCTTGCTGGCTTACATCGCGGAATATAATTCTCACACAAAAATCACGAAATTCACGAAATTTTGCGAGTCGCTACGCTCTCGCTGTCGGCTTAGCCGAGCGTACGCATCCCGGAGGCAAACGCGAACAGAGTGATGCGTTATCTGTGAATTTTGTGTATTTTGTGT
>JAZONP010000171.1:0-21587 GCA_045654565.1 Bacteroidaceae bacterium | reverse complement strand
TCCGCGTGAGGTGAAAAGCACTCCGTGAGAGAAAACAGTGTCATCAGTTTAAATTCGTGTTGACAATTAAAGAATCAACAGATTGCACAGAATTTAGACATGTTTTTGCACGCGCTGCGCTAGTGCTGGCTTACATCGCGGTATATAATTCTCACACAAAAAATCACGAATCGCACGAATCTTGACTACGTCTTCGACTTCGTACTCCTCTGGGAGCCTAAAGGCTCCGTCGTCGCAACCGACGCTAATGTTCCGCGTCGGCGCTACGCCCTCGCTGCCATCCGGATGAGCACAAGCGTAGCATGTACAGAACCAGTGTCATCACGTGTAATCTGTTGACAAAAACAATAAGAGGCCGTACCATCAAGTACGACCTCTTTTTATATTATTGGTAACAAAAGCCAATAGCTAATAGCTAACAGCCCGCGGCTTGCCGCAATTAACCGCACCATAGGTGCATTAACCATGCCGCAGGCATATTAACCCTTAACCTGTCGCCCAGCGACAATTAACCTGCACCTCCGCTGCTCACCTTCTTCCCCACCAAGAAAGGTATATATTTATTACAAAAAAGTATCACCACATACATCACCGCCATGACGATAATGGATTGAACAAATCCCATCATCGGAGTGCAATACCCAAAGACCTTATTTGTAAGTCGTATTAGTATAATAAGTGGTAAAACATGCACACCCAATATGGTCAACGAATTCTCACCATAGAAACGAACTAAAGAAAGCCAACGCTTTTCATTGAACCAGGATGCCACACTCATCAAGACAAAGAATACCATAAATAACTTCACGTGGTATGCCATATCGTGCCACCATCCGTTAAGAGCATCTATGGGGATAAACAAAGCTGCAAACAAGAAAAGAGATACCCCTAACGATACCATACGGAAACGAATATCCTTTAGTTTCTCTATCCACGGCTTACCCACTAGATTTCCCAATGCGAAGAAACCAAGATAGTAACATGCCACATTTATCATAAAAGGAGCCGGAATAGAATGGAAGAAACTCTTAAAACATAGACAAAACAATGCGATAATCGCTATCCACCATTTATTAAGATAAGAGATAAAGTAATAGAGTATCTGTATCACGAATATACATAAAAGGAACCATAACGGAACATTTACAAATAGATAATCGGGGTTTGCAGAACATTCAAACACATCAAACAGACATCCCCAATCAAAAGTAGTTAACGTCCTATTATCCCAATAGTGCAGCAGAACTCTAAATGGATACGATATCAAATAGAAAACCGAGAAAGGAATCAATAAAGACCTCACCTTCTCACTTAAAAAAGTCTTTAATGGTTTTCTTTTAAAGAAAAATCCAGATAAGAAAAAGAATATAGAGTTTACCAACAATGCTGTTAACCATTGTGGACATACAGTATGCACCCAAACTACTCCGAAGATAGTCAGTCCTTTTATTACATCGATATAATCTATACGTTTACTCATAACATTTAACCGTCCAGAGACACATTAACTTTTAACTAGCAACATGGTCACAATTAACCTATCGTTTCACGATAATTAACCGCGCTTCAGCGCATTAATCATGGCAAAGCCATATTAACCCTTAACCACTGCAACTTCGTTGCTACTGCTCTTCTCTAAATCCAATGCTTTGAGGAAGAACCCAATATAGATATAGGGCATCACCATGGACTGCATGGAGTTGGACACGACATTATCGAAATACATAGAGAAGGCAATACCAGCCAAACTGGATAGTGCCATAATACCCGTAAGTTTCACTAAAGATGAGGAACGTCGCAATGCCACATTGGATGTCACCTTCATGATTACCGAGAGATAGAACAAAGCGATAAACACAATACCCACGATACCCGAGTCGCACAGAATTTGCAGGTAGTCGTTGTGCATTACGACAAGTGTATCATTTGCTTCACCATAGTTCTTCACAAAACGGCCAGAAGTACCAAGTCCTCCACCAAAGGTCTCATTCCCATAATAGCAGTTATCCAACACACGCTCCCACATATACTCGCGACCACTCATCTCGATATTATCCATGCTCATGGCATCACCCTGCACAATATCGGTAGCAGAGACCTTTCCCGCATCCTCTCCAAAGAATTTTTCATTCACACTGGGAACAAACAATACGACACTAAGGAACATCGTTCCAGCAACTGCCAAGCCTGGGATGGCCTTCGCCTTATTTTTCAACAATAGCGCGATACAAAACACCAGCATCATGCCTCCCATACCAGTACGCACCGACTGCAGCACCGTGGAGAGCACCATCCATAGGGCACAGAAGATGTATTTCTTTTCCTTGGTAAGCCAATAGAGCAGGATGGGCACGATAAAGACCGCTGTTAAGAAATCTGCAAATCCCGCATAGGTAGTAAATAATCCCATACAGAAGATATACAAAGGCGAGATAAAGGTAGCAGCAAAACCTCCCATAAATCCACAATAGATACATGCTACTATGTTCACCACCTTAAGGAAGAGAATCAAATCCTTCTCATTGCGCAACCCCGAGTAGCCCAACCAAAGGAACAGCATGGGCAAGGAGAATTTGATGAGCATCATCGCACCATCGCGTGGCACAGGTGTATAGGTCATGGTGTAGCTGAGCCAGAGGAAGAAGATGAAGTACATCACCGTCATGAACTCAAACTTGATACGCACCTTACTCGCGAAGAGCAACGCCAGCATGGCCATAAACCACAAGCCATACTTCAAGAGCGACAGCGAACCTAAGAAGATGGGTGCCGTACATACGGTGAAGATGACGAAGTACATATTGGGCGAGAGCAGGTAGTGCTCGCCCTTATCCACCTCTACGGCACGGAACTTAACCTGACTTGATAGATATATCCTATATATCCACCAGACCAGTACAAAAAATATGATGAGTGATAGAATGGTTTTCATTTGTTCTTGTTTAGAGTTTAGAGTTTAGAGTTTAGGGTTGAACGTCGAAGACCTGAAATCAACTTTGACACCTTATTTATAGACTGCTCCAGTTCCTTATTCTTTTCCGTATCAATATAACCCAAATCTGTTGCTATATCTATTTGACAATAAACTTCCATCAATGAAGCGTATGCAATCTCAAGGAAATGTGCTTTCTCTTTATCTGAGATTCTGTTCATACCCTCTACGATATTAGAAGGAACAGATATAACTGCTCTACGCAATTGGTCAGCTAATGCATAACGTTCTTCTTGCGGTAATATTTTTATTACAGCATATATCAGCAAAACTAAATTCTTTGCCTCGATATATGTATTTAATGTCTTAAATGAATGAGCCTTTTCTTCCATACCTACACTAAACACTAAACACTAAACACTAAACACTAAACTCTAAACACTAAACTCTAAACAAAACTTCACATATCCTCCAAACTCAACACGCCTTGTGTGATTTTCATTCCACGAAGCTCTTTGCAATTTTGTAGAAGATGTTCAATCTTGGCACTCAGTGCTGAAGCATCGTAACGTTTACTCTGCATCTTTATCTCATAGACCTCTGCCGTTCCCTCTATCTCATTAACAGCTATAAGGTCTATCTCATTCTCACCCTTTCGGTCCCAATATCCACCAATACGAGTATAACGCCCCGTCTCGCGTAGCTTACGCTCGAAATAGCGTTCAAGCATGAATCCAGCCAAGGTATCATAGTCACGACGGATGATGATATCGAGTTGAGCCAACGCATCATTGGCAATGATGGACTGGTACTTATAAAAGAAGCGGAACCATAAGGTAAGAAAACAGTCGCTCAGCACATAGCGTGTCTTCTTGGAGCTTTCCTTTGAAAATATGGGTTGGTTACGGGTGATGAGTCCATAATAATGCTCGAGCCTGTTGAGGTAGCTGCTGATATTGGTCTCACGCAAGGCTCCTTCAATCTCGCCTCGTGTGCGCATGCCTCCTGCAATGCAAGTCAGTATGGAGAAATACATTCCATAGTCGGGGCCAAACTCCTCAATGAGAATGTTCTTACCCTCATTGATGAAGGGTGAGTTGTCCTCGGTCAGGTAGCCCAGCATACGGTCTTTGGTCGTATGCCCTTTGTCCATGAGTAAAGACACATACCAGGGAACACCTCCTGTGATAGTGAATAGTGTCAATAAATCCTCACCCTTGTAATGAGGATTGTGATCGGCAAGGATACCCTTCAGCACATCGGTACGGAAGGGACGCATGTGTATCATCCTGTTGGCACGCCCAAACAATGGCTCCTTATAATCCTCAAAGATGCGTTTCATCAAGGTGAATACTGAACCACTGATAATCAGATTGAGATGACTATCGCGCTTGTTTAGGTCCCATTCACGCTGTATCTCACTGAACACCGCAGGGTTTACTCGCACAAACTCCTGAAATTCATCGATGATGAGGGTAAACGGGCGTGTTTGCGATAGCTTCATCACATAGCGGAAGAGCGAAGCAAACGAATCGGGCCAGCCAATAGGTACCCCCAACTTCTCCTCCACCTCACGTGCGAAGTCCTGACACAAAAGACGCTCTGTCTTACGTGCCACGAAGAAATACAATATCGTCTGGTCACCACAATGCATAGCCAACTCGGTCTTACCAATACGCCGCCTACCCGTGATGACAGTCATCTGAGCCTCATCGCGACTCTCTGCGATGATGTCAGCAAGCTGCTTCAGTTCCTTTTCTCTATTGTAGAATCTCATACCCTTACGTAATGCAAATTATGATAATGGCCATTACGTTTGCAAAGATAACAAAAAATCTAATTAATTGTCGTTACTGAAGAGCCATTTTCGTCTTCGTTCATGTTTTTATTTTGTCAACGGACAACAGTCAACAGACAACAGACAAGAGCTAAGAGCTAAGAGCCAAGGTTTGTGCCAGCGCCGACGCGGAGTATTAGCGTCGGTTGCGACGACTGCCGATTTATCGGCACTAAGGAGTGTGCTTCAGCACCATTAGGTTTATCAGCACCAAGGAGTACGACTTTATCGTCTTGCTGCCATCCGGAGGGGACTGTTGTCCGTTGTCTGTTGTCTGTTGACTCCAGTAATAACCCTAAACACTAAACCCTAAACGCTTATAAAGGTCGCAGACCGCACTTGCATACCGCTCAAACGAGTACTTCTCCACCTCGACGAGCGACTGGGCGCGAAGCTGGGTGTAGAGAGCAGGATCCCCGATGAGGGTGCTGATCTTGCTCGCCATGTCGGCAACGTCCTCGGTGCGATGGAGGAGACCGCAGATGCCGTCGCGCACCACCTCGGGCAGTCCACCCACGTCGGAGGCCACCATCACGCAGCCATGTGCCATGGCCTCGATAGCTGTGAGGCCGAACCCTTCGCTGCGCGAGGGCATGAGCACGATGTCCATCTGGCTATACCACTGCGAGAGCTCCTCCTGTGGCTGACGCCCCACGAATCGTATGTGGTCGGCACAGGCGAGCTGTGCTGCCTGCTCCTCCATGGAGGCCCGCAGCGTGCCATCGCCCACGACGAGCAGCTGCGTCTCGGGATAGGCCTTCAGCACCTCAGCAAATGCCGGCACCACGAGGTCCATACCTTTGATCAGCTCGAGACGGGAGACAACACCAAGCGTGAAGGCAGCTTCGCTGCGGTTAATCGCAGCAGAGCTGCTGGTGAATCGCAACGGAGTTGCTGGTGAATCGTCGCTTTGCGACTGGTTAACCCCTAACCGTGGCGAAGCCACATTAACCTGCGAGTCATCGCAATTAACCTGCTGCTCCGCAGCATCGTCACCCTCCGGATGGCCAACGCGAGCGTAGCAATGCGTATTCTGTGTAATCGTGTCTAATTCGCGTTGATTGTCTTGTTCTGATATATTATTCCGTGAGTTCTGTGAAGTCTGTGTGAGATTAATATTTCCCGCGAGGGAAGCATTTTCCGTGTAATCCGTGCAATCCGCGTGAGAATTATCTTGTGTAGCGTTTAGTGTTGAGTGTTTAGTGTTTTCCTCCGGATGGCTGTCAGTTAACAACTTCGTAGTTGAGCTTTGGCTGCACTCGCTGTGAGAATTCAAGCGAACTTGATTCTCGCTCATTGGCACAAACCTTGTCTGTTGTCCATTGTCAGTTGTCTGCAACACAGTTGCCTTCGGCAGTGCGTTGTATATCGTAAAATGATTCCTCCTACCCAGCACCATGTCGGGCGTGTAGAGCTGTGAGGAGCCGAAGAAGCTACGCTCCGCCCGCTCTGTGATGCAGGTGAAGGCCCGCAGGCAGTGCCGCTGCAGGAAGTGTATGAGGCGCAGGTCGCGGTATATATCCGCCGCCGTGTGGGCTGTGGCGATGATGTTCTTCACTCCCATGAGCCAGAGGAGCAGGATCACCGTGGCCCCCGGTGCCATGTACTGCACATGGACGACGTCGGGACGCACGGCGCGGACGGCACGTCGCAGATGCTTGTATAGGAAGAGGAAGCTCTTGTAGCCCCCTACCCTGACGCCCTCGGGCGAGAAGAGGATGACCTCCGCTCCTGCCTTGCGGTAGCGAGCCTCCATCTCGGGTGTGTGCTCAAAGTAACACGCCACCGTCACCTCGTGCCCACCCTCCACGAGGGCATGCACGGTGTTGAGGGTTTGTATCTCGGTGCCACCTGTGAGGAGGCAGGGGATGCAGATGAGGGTTTTCATTAGTTATCGATCTCTAATAACTTTGAGTACAACTTAACATATCGACGGGCACATGCTTCCCATGAGAAATCTTGCAAGTGCTTTTCTAATTTCTTAGCATCTAATATTGATATCTTTTCACGATTGTCATAACTTAGCATTTTCTCAGCAATTGTAGCGACCTCCATATTATCCAAGAAATCCACAATATCTCCTCCCGCTTCTATCAGACTACTATTTCGTGCAGAAATAACCTGAGTACCACAAGCTAATGATTCTAATATGGGTAGTCCAAAACCCTCATAAGATGTAAACATCAAAGAGCACTGAGCACCAGTATAAAGCACTGCTAGTTCACAATCTGAGATCTTACGTAAGATGACAATATTACCATTGTCAATCAAATCATTCACATTCGCTAAATGTTCTTCTTCCGGATTTAGTATCACCAATTGTCCTACTCCCCCCAACTCAAGATACTTGCGATAAGATTGCAGTAATAGAGGTAAATTTTTACGTGGATGATTGGCTGAGGAGGTAAAATAATATAAACCTTTAATACCTACTCGACTTAGATATTCCTTATCAAAGGTCGGAGAAAATATCTCACGATTTACGCCCCATGGAATAGAGACAACTTTTTCGGGTGATACCTCCAAGAAGTCTACAATATCATTCTTTGAGCATTCTGAACAAGTAATAATAGCCCGACATTGTTGTGCGGTCTTCTTAAGGAACCTTTTATCCTCATCTGTAATTCGCCAGGTTGCCGAGCCCCAATCTTCTGAGAATCGATAGGCCATAACATCATGGATAGTCAGGATTGTATTATTCACATCCTCCATGACATCGACGTTATGCGGAACATGCATCAAATCATATCTTGATATAAGTTTACGTATTCTCAAGGGATATAAAAACTTTTTCCATTTCGTCCTATCAGGCCAAAAGAGATGAAGATTGTTGAACTTAAAAATCCCTTTAGGATTTACCCCCTTTGTATTCTGGGAATATAACACCATATCAAAGGGAATCTCATCCTCAATCTTATTCCATTGATTTAGTAGTTCGTATGTTGTGCGCCCTATACCGGTCAAGTGTCCATCCCTAATATAGCTTATTATTGAACTTACATCAATCAACAATCGTTTCTTTCTCATCGTATTATAATTGTATTTTTAATCATTCCAATCCCAATCAAAGCGCTCAATATCCTCCTCTATGAGAGGGTTACCCACTTGCACCTCAATAATCTGCAAAGGGGTGATGGCCTTTACTGCATGATACTGACCTTTCTTTATGGAATAGACATCACCACGAGTGACATGGATAGTCTGCCCATCGATAACCAAAAGGCCCTCACCATCGACAAAGGTCCAGATCTCGTCACGATGATGATGTACCTGGTAACTGATGTGACAACCGGGATGGAGATTCAACTCCTTGGTCAGGCTACAGGTGCCATCGGCATAGGTAACATTATTTATCACCTTGTATGAGCCCCAACGACGCTGCTCCAACATGGGACGATTGTCTATGGGTTCCACATAGGGCTTGATATGCTCTGACGACTCTTTGCCACACACCAAGATGCCATCGTAGCTGGCAGCGACAATGATATTGTCTACCCCATTGCATACCAATGGAATAGAGAGCTCATTAATCACCATGCTATTCGTGGCTTGCTCACCCAAGATGACATTACCGATAGAACTGCGGGGAAGCTCTTCGACAAGCGCATTCCAGGTACCTAAATCGCGCCACATCCCTGTGAAGGGAACGACAGCTACTGAAGCAGCTTTCTCAACGACTTCGTAATCAAAACTGATCTTGGGCAACTCGGCATAGCGCCCACGCAGCTCAGCAAAGTTATCAACCGATAGATATTGTGAAAGGATATCCATCATATAGCCTAGACGGAAGGCAAACACACCTCCATTCCAATAGGCACCCTGCTGAAGGAGTTCTTCGGCACGCTCTACGGTGGGTTTCTCGGCAAACTTATGCACTCGCTTGCAGTAATTCGTGTCCTCGGCAACGGGAACGACATAACCGTACTTTGTGGAGGCATAGGTGGGTGTAACGCCCATCAACACCAAATCGGCTACAGACTGCTCCACGCAGGTTACCATCTGTCGGATTGTTTCAAAATAGCCACTGTCGGTATAGCAGTCGCAGGGCATGACTACCACAACCTCATCACGTGAACAACCCTTCTCCAAAGCAAGATAACCAGTCGACAGCGCTATAGCAGGGAAGGTATCTCGACGCATAGGCTCTGTGACGATATCAACACCATCGCCCAACTGACTCTGGATAGAGTCACGTTGCGTTTCACTGGTGGCAAAGGTGATGTGAGAGGTCAAGTGAGCCTCGGCAATCTGACGAGCTACACGCTGCACCATAGACTCTGGTTCACCTGTAGGTGACTGAAGAAGCTGTAAGAACTGCTTTGAACGTGTGCCATTGGACAGGGGCCATAAACGCTTGCCAGAACCTCCTGAAAGTAAAATGATTTGCATAAATATTATTTACTATTTAATATATTCGTATAAAAAGATACTAACTGATTTACATGTGCCTCAATAGATCTCACTCCATCGGAAAGGCAAGACAGATTGAACGAAATTCCATTATCTACAATCTCATTCATTTTGGTTCGCAACGCCTCTACATCATTCGGAGCCACCAACCAGCCATTCACGCCCTCCTCAATCTGCATCTCTGCTCCACCACATCGTGTGGCGAGGACAGGCTTATTCATAGCTAAGGCCTCAGCGATATTAAGGCCAAAGATTTCAAGGTATATCGCAGGATGCACCATTACATCAAAGTTCTTAATGGTATCGAACACCTTATCGGGAGCAACCTTACCATGCCATACGATATTTGAGGCACGATAACGATGCTGCAATTCATCCATATAGCGCTGCTCTCCCTTGTTTCCTGCTCCACCAATGATATGAAGTTCTGCCTTATCAGGTGTTGCTATACCACTAAAAGCCTCTAACAAAATATGTACTCCCTTGACCCGACAGATGCGCCCGACATAAAAGAAACGGATCGTTCGTTCCTCTTTCAAAATTCCACTATCGCTCACTTCATTCTTGTCATTCAGACAACCGTTAGGGAGGAAGAATCTCTCACTTTGGTTCAGAGACCCTTCGCTATGCTCAGGATGACAATTCAGAGGAAACGTTGCCTTAGGTATGCCATGTGGAATCACCATCACTTTATCACGAGACAAGCCATTGCGACACATAGCTTCAGCTATAGCTTCGCTGGGTGCGATGATTCGAGCAGACTTTTCACATATAGCCTCCCACTCCGCCATCTTATTCTGAATAGATAGTGCTGTTCCACCAATGGGTGTGACGAATGGGATAAAAGGCAGTCTTTGCAAGGTCTTGCCCAACTTCACATAACCCTTCTCGGGTAAAAGCCTCATCATAGGATACCAGCCAAGTCCCGTGCGGATATTGGCCAAGCAGCACTTGAGGCAATGGGTATGCGACAACGTGGACTGACAGATCTGGTCATCGGCATTCATCAAGGTCCCCGCAGGGCATAGAATACCACCATGGTGGGCAGTGACCACGACTGGAATACTTAACCGCTCGCCTAAAGAGGCAAACAAAGCCTTTTGGCTATGGGCATGAACTATCGTGGGAGAGATCGTCCGCACCAACTCTTCTATATCCGAGTCTTTAGCCTGAGTGCCAACCTCCCATAACGAGATGCCCTTATACTCATGTAGAGCAACAGTTATGTCCTTGCCGACAAAAGATAGTACAGACACATCAAGCCCTTGTCGAGTCATCTCATCGACAATATTCTTGACATAGACCTGTCCCCCACCATAAGTGGAGAAAAAGTCACCAGAGGCTATTTGGAGGAGTTTCATTGTGATTGTTTAAGAGCTAAATCGTTCGAATTTTAATGACCTTAGCAGGATTTCCTGCAACTATTGCATTTTCGGGAACATCCTTTACCACTACTGAACCTGCTGCAATTATAGCATTGTCACCTATATGAATATTACCAATACATAATACCCCAACTCCAAAGTCAACATTTCTTCCTATTGTTGGCTTTTCATCATTTCGCTCACGACTCTTTACCCCAATGGTAGTAAGATTTCTTATTAAACACCCATAGCCTATTCTTTTAGCATTTACATGAGTAGCATGAGCATGCTCAAAATACAAACCTCCACCTTCTATCTCCACGTCATAAGTTGCTATTTGCAGTTGAGCACAAGGAGGGCAAATCGTCTTAATAAAATTATAACGGGGAGAAATCCTAAAGTAGAATAGATTTCTAAATTGAGGACAGTATATTAATAAAAAAACTAATGATTTTATCTTTGAATACCCTATTATATCTAGCTCTTCACACCAACGCTTGATGTCTGCATCAATGATATGGCGTTTATCAGAAGTCTTATAATGATACAAATGTATCGCATAAAATAAATACCCAAAGAAAATCTTTATTTTTAGAATCATTGTGATACACACTCTTTAATAATTATAATCTCCTTAGTATGACGGCTAATTAAATTGCCAACCTTTTCTTTGAAATTTCTTCTTTAAGGAATTAGTCCTTTCCTTACCTAAGACAGTCAGCACTAACCTCTTAAATCCAAACACAATTCGCTCCTTAAGAGTCTTCTTTGAGAAATCCCACCAACTATTAGCACATAAATGACAGGCATATTGTACCTTGTTGTATTTGCCCAGATTTTTCAAATCACCCACAGTATCACGTACCGAACGTAAAGAAACCGAAGAAAAAACATCGGGAGGATAAATGTAGACATCGTTATCTAGGATCTGGAACAAAGGTGCATACATAAAACCATGTTTTTCTGATATCTTAGCTATAACCTTAGGCATGATTATACTCATACAATAAGAATGATCATTGATAAACTCCCTGTCCGTATAAAAACCCAAGATTTCACCTATCCAAGGATGATTAGGTACAGCACCCAGTACTGCCGCTTCGACACCTAACCCTACTATATTTTTTTTATTCAATGTCTTATAAAAGTATGTTGGATTAAATTCAACACTACTGAATGCGCCATGATCCAAGAACTCATCAAAAGGCTTATACACTACTACATCCAAATCCATATAGATACCTCCATACTTATACAAGAGGTATACTCTTAGAAAATCTGTAGCGTATGCCCATTTTCTTGCTGCAATGGTTTTCTTCAGAAATGGAGAGTCAATATCCTTGACATCATCCATTCCCCACTCCCTTATCTCATAATCAGGCATTACATTTTTCCATGTTGCCAAACAGTCTTTTACCATTTGTGGCTTTTCATCACCACTAAGCCAAACGCAGTGGATTACTTTAGGAATTTGATTCATAACTTTTTATAATTATAATTACTTTAACATTCTTTTAAGAAAAAAATAAAGCCCCATTAGATACCTTAATAAAAATTCCTTTCTATATTTTAACAAGTAATGCCAAACATAGAAGTCTTTAAATCTAAATTTAGGACATTTTTCCATTTTTTTACATATATTACTAGACAATTTACAATAATGTGTGAGCGCATCATACTCCTTCTCTTCACATTTTCTTTTTACTATTGATATCAACCGAATAATAGGACTACATACCTCATCTGAATAAAAACTATCCCATGAAAGATTTGGAAAACATTCTTTACACAAATTATAATAATCAGATAAGCCCCTTTCTTCTTTTAATTCCTCCAAAGGATATTTGTTGAGAAATATTACAGCATCCGAATCATTCTCGATTTTCTGATTATATTTTTTTTCAAGAGCACGACGAAAATATAAAATAAGACTTAGACTTCTACTCAGCTCATCCGAGTCTAATATATATTTATTTTCAGTAATCGGATCATTACAATAAATATAATCAGAATATTTAATTGTACGAATCTTATCGCAATGCACAATATAGGAAGAATTAAATAATGTATCTTCACCATAACGGATATTGGTGGAAAATTTTACTTGAGACCTCCTAACTATACTAGTCTTATAAAGGCCTCCCCAACAAGCTCTTGCTATATGCACTCCTAAATATTTATTGCAAAAGTCAATTATCCTATAACCCTGAAAAAGTTCATCTATTGGTAAACAAATAGGGCCATACGTTTCCTTATATCCACCTACAATCCAATCGGCATCCAAGTTCTCCGTTAACTGTGACAGATACGTAGGAAGTACATAATCATCAGCATCGATAAATGACACCCACTCCCCTCTAGCATTATCTAATCCTAAGTTACGAGCAGAACTAACTCCACCATTCTCTTTATGACACACACACACACGAGAATCCTTTTCTGCATACTCATCACAAAGAGCGCCACAATTGTCTGGACTACCGTCATCAATAAGCAGCAATTCAAAATCGGTATACGTTTGCGCCAGGATGCTATCTACACAACGACGAAGATACTTCTCGGCTTTATAGACGGGGACGATAACACTTATCATAATGTTCGTTTAGTGTTTAGTGTTTAGTGTTTAGTGATTAGAGTTTAGTGATGCGAATAAGAACTCTTTTGATACCTTACGCAACTCGGATAAACGAATATTGACTGCATCCCAATCGACGGGTTGACAAGCTACATTTGCCGCTTCATCTGGTGTTGTGACCAAGCGATCTTCTAAACCAAACATTGATAGTAGCGAATGGAAACGGGCCATACCACGATTCACATTACCATAGACAACGAAGGGCTTGTTGAAGATAATAGAGAAGACACAACCATGGAACGAGTCGGTAAAGACAATTTCGGCATCGTGGAAGGCCTTGAGCCATGACTCTACAGAAGGTGCTTCACCATTATCGGGGTCGTCGACATTCTGGAACGATGACAGTTGAAGTCCCTGGGTGGTGGCGATACGATGAAAAATAGCCTCCTTCTCCTCAGAGGCATCGAGGATATAACCGAAGCACATGGGTGAAGGATATTCGGCATCGGCCTTGGCAATATGCTCCATATAGTGACGGGTATCGACCAACAAGGTGGGATCTAACACCCATGAGGCATCAACGCCAAGATGTTCCTTACAGAGTGTGACACCAGACTCCTCGCGTACGGACACAGCATCGAACATCTGTGCCAAGCGGCGGCATTTGGAAGTCTGCTCCTCGCCATACTCCCACTCTGCGGTACCAAACGAAGCAGCATAGGCTATACGCTTGACATGTGACCAATCCTGAGCAAACGAGAGGTATGCATCAAAGATATTAGGACTATACATGGGACGCCATACCTGGTCGCTGCCGATGATGAGAGCATCGAAATCATTGGGATTCAAGGCGACATCCGCTCCGAATGGAACATGACGTACATGCTGGCGATAGAACTGGCGAATGTGCTCCTTCTTTTGATAACGAACTATAGCCTCCTTCTCGTAAAATAGAGGAAGGGCCTTGTGTGGAGCAACAACCTTCATCAGAAGGCGCTTGAGATAAAATAGTTGCTGCAAGGGGAAAGGATTCAGCGTCGGGCATTGAGGATAGCTATCCAGCAAGACTACATCGTGTCCCATATCTTGCAACACACGCTGCAAGGCATAGGCCTGAAGGATTCCGCCATAGTTGGTATGAAGAGGAAGGGTGAGTACTCCGATACGCATAATTATCTTTTGTTTGTTATTATATTGATTCTGCGACGAAGGCTCCACTTTATCTTATCCCAATAGGTTACATGAAAAACACGATTCAGGATCTCTGTAAGAGTGAACTTACTCTTACCATAGAGACGGAAGAACTTCGTTCGCTTGGCATGAGGCTTTACCGAAGAGACATAGGAGGGGTTATAGCGCTTGATGACATCTATACCTACAGCATGGAGGTCAAAAGAGAATAGACTCATATAGCTTGTTCCCTTCGCGGTATTCTCCAACCCATAGCATGCTCCCTTATCATCATCGTGCTCCACGGCAAAACAATCCATACCCCACGCATCAGCAATGGTGATATCGCTACCGCTCTTGCCGGACTTAGCTGGGCAAGCATAACAAGAGGGGCGCAAGTAGACATCGGCCAAGAAACCACGCATAAAGGGGTTATCGGAATAGGGTTGCAAGAACTCCCTCTCTTCTTTTATAGCGGAGGCGGAAACCGAATTTGAAGCCGCCTCAGAGGCGGCATAGCGAAGGAGGAAACCGAATTTTTTCCAACCATTGGTCTTGTCTCGGAATGAGATACCCGTTATCACGGGCAGCTCATCCATAGACAAAGGAACCGTATTTTTTCCATCGCCGCACTTCGTGCGGAGTTCTTCACGAAGCTCACTCAGATATCTTTGCCATACGCCAGGGCTGGGTACGCCATGGCAGATGAAGTCGACGGTGAGGAGATGGTCATAGTCCTTGCGCAGGTACTTACGCAGTCCTGCTATCTGGCAGGGGGTGCCTGAGAACAAGACCTTGCGTCCTCGCTTGAGAAACTCCCGTGCCTCGCGGTAGCTGTCCCCTATCCTACTCTGCACATACTTGGAACCACGGAAGGCGGCAAGGCCTTCAATGGTATCGGTCCAGGAATGGATAACGGACCAATCCTTATCGAAACGTGCACCGAAGACGACACCGCCCTCAGCAATAACCTGTTCAGCAAGCAGGGTGAAGATACCTCCCGAGCTGCTCTGCTGGCGTATCTCCTCGTTGCGATTGATAGCTATATAGGTTGCCTGAGGCTCTACTGGTGCAGATTGATGTATAACAGGACACACCTTCTCGCACAGGCCGCAGTCGGTGCAGGCATCCTTATCCACTACGGGATAGAGAAAACCCTCACTATCCGTCTGCATCGTGATGCAGTGCTTGGCACATACCGTGACACAAGCATGGCAACCACAACAGTCTTTCTTATCTTTAATATCAATCATCGACGAAAAAGTTTATGATAGAACTTAACAGCGTAACTATTGACCATATTACGCTCCGATGAGTTGCAACCAATAAAATATATGGCTATAGCGGATGATATAACAGAAGCGCCACACACGACAAGGAATTGCCATAGGGGGGTGGCAATATGATGATAACAGAGCCATGGAGCAACGAGCGATAGAATGGTGACGAGAAGGCCATTGAGAACAACCTTCACCACGTAATCAAAGACTCGCAGTTTGATAGAGTATCGCAAAAAGCAGAGGCGGGCTATCATGCAAGCTATAGCGATGACGATAGCCACAACCAAGGTTATCTCGGGAATTATACCCTTCTTGAGCAACAGATAGGAGAAGGGCAGATTTAGCAGATACAGGCCACCCACAACCAACTGATAGTTGCGGATGTTGCCCGTGGCATTCTGGGCAGTGATGAGGGTTTGCGAGAAGATATCAATCAAAGATAATACCAATACCAGACGGGTGAACAGCACAGTATGAGCAGGAACCTCGCCTAACCAAACGGTGAGGATGGGTTCTATCTCGAAGATCACGGGAATAGAGATGAACATGAAGAGATAGTAAGAGAAGCGGGTGCCGTAGTATATCAACTTGTGCATGTGGGTGAGGTCGCCCACAGCATAGTATTTGGTTATCTGCGGATTGAGCGACACCATGAAATTACCCGTAAACTGTCCTATCAGGCTATTGAGATGCATGGCGATACCACGGGCGGCATTGACGGCAGGGGAGGTGAACATATTAATCACGATATTGACGCCCTGATCGCGCATGAGAGCGGCTGTGCAACCAATAAAGTTCCATCCCGAGAAGGCGAACATCTCACGGAATATCTTCTTATCCCAACGGTACTCATAGACGCACTCCTCGAAATTGCGCTTGCAATACCACACATAGATACCCTGACGGATAACAAGTGGCAGCAAAGAGAGCACGGAGAAGAGTATCAACTTGTCGCCTCCATAGTAGTAGATGGAGCCCACAACGATAAGCTTACATGCAGCATCAAAGATGGTGAGGTAAGCAAAGGCGGACATCCGCTCATGGGCGATAATGGAGGAGTTGTAAGGAACAGACAATAATCCCAACGCAAAGGATACCACGGAACACTGAAGCACCCAATGGGCTGCCACCATGCGGTCGGCAGGGATATTCAGCTTATGATTAAGGAACCAAACGCCTATCGTCTCGATAGCCAAGATTACAACAACTGCCAAGATGATGTGAATATTGACCGTGGTAGAAAAGGTGCGCTTCTGCTCGTCAAAGTCGCCCTTGCCCAAAGCAAACGTAATAAAACGACTGGAAGCAGAGGTAAGCGAGCTGGAGAGCAGGGAGAACATCGACACCAAACCACCAACAACATTGTTGATGCCATAGTCGTCGACACCCAAGGCGTTCAATGTGATACGTGCCGTGAAGAAGCCTATAAACATCATCACGAACATACGCACATACAACACCATGGTATTCTTGGCTATGCGCTTATTATTTTCTGAAATTTCAGACATTTTGTGTTTTTATGTTTTTGCATTCTCAAACTTAGCGATCGTCACTAAATATCGAACATTTCACCTTGTGCATTATATATAATACTATCGGCAAAGATAATAATGTTTAGCGATAGAAGCACAAAATCTAGAAAATCTTTGTTCTTCGGCAGGTTAATGTGGCAGAGCCACGGTTAATATACCTGCAGCATGGTTAAAGGGACTGCTATGCAGTAACGATAACGAAGACGCCGACGCGAGAGGAGCGTCGGTTGCGACGGCTGCTGGTTTATCAGCACAAAGGAGTGTTGCTTGCAACCCTTATGAAAACTGTGCAGCGGAGCTGCGGTTAATTGTCGCAAGGCGACAGGCTGATGCAGCAAAGCTGCAAGCTGTTGGCTGTTAGCTGTTGGCTGCGGTTATGGTTAAAGGGACTGCTATGCAGTAACGATAACGAAGACGAAAACGAAAACTTGCAACGCTTGACCTACTGCTTAGAAGGCAATTGCCCGATATTCTTCTATTTGAGACAAGATGTTATTGGGAACGCTTACCTTTTATTAGCTTTGTTTAATACGTTTCTGTTGATTATTATGCTGTCCTAACCATGTTATCATTATAAGCATATAAGGAACCTTCGCTAAAAGGTACTACTATTTGAAGGACTATTTTTAACGTTTCATCATCCCATCTGCAACATTCTTATCCAACGCAGGAGAAATATGCTCCAATCGGAGCCGTCTGGCAGAAAAATTCTCTTTGCCTGATAATTCTATCGAAAGCCAACGATGGTAAATACAACGAAAACGATAACGAAGTATGAATTACGAGATACGACGTTTTGAGTTTCTGAGTCCAGCGAGCATTTGAGCCACAGCTGAATCATCACAACATACGCTTATATTTGTTTTTCACCATCTTAGAGCTTTTCAAACAATCCCTCAATGCTGTAAAATATCCATCAGAAATCCGACCTACAAGTTGTACCTCAGAATACTTATCCGCTATTTGCTGCTGAAATGCAGCAATAGGATAACTATCTAAATCGCTACCATATATGAATGTATTTACATTAAAAGAAAAAATCTGACATCCGTCTTGGGCAGTAGTAATACCTTCACCTGCAAGAAAAACAAACACGTTAACTTGTCTATCGGGTAAATCAAGACAACCTCCTTTAACTTCTATATCACTTGGAACATGATCCTTAGAGGTTGGCAGTGAGGCCAATACGACATTTCCCGCCACTTCTTTCCCTAACACCACCATAAATTTACTTTTGGGAGATGCACCATTTTTGAAGTGGAATGGTTTAAATAGTAACAAATTACCTACCTCAAACATTTGCTTGGGCTTTTAACACATTTGCTGTCTGATGAATTGCTAAACTCTCTAAATAATACTCTTTTGCACAGCCTGACAATCTTCTCGAAAAATCAATTTGAAAAGAAGAGTTATTCGAAATTCCATTTTCGAATTCTTCTAACAAACCTTTCTCTTTAGCCACCTCATACCAAAGAGTTCCCTCCTTATGCATTTCAGTTACTAGCTGCGTGGCAGTCTTATGACCATGCTTTTTAATAATAGCATCCATCATCTCTATCTCGCAATCAGAAAACTCATCATCACAAAATGATTTGACAGCAACAATATATGTGCCATTATCTACCATCTCAGTTCTGACATAATCGTTCAATAGAGAGACTCCGTCTGACAAATCTATAAAAATATCCTTTGCAACTGGACCAGCCTGCCATACCTCATAAGGCAGAGCCAAGAAAGGTACATGATATCGCATAACCATATACTCCTCCATCAGATACAATAGTTTCAGCAATTTCGTTTTACTGAGTTGTGGAGTACGCTCTGCAATATAAATGAGCGTATTACCTAATTTATGTTTACTATCTTCTGAAAATTTGCACATACTCAATAATTATTATATCTTGATACAAAGATAATTATTTACATTACAAGAATCAAACAAATAGGCAGACATTTTGATTTTAATGGGAAAAAGCATCTTGACTTATAGCATCAAGGTGTTCTTGGCTATGCGCTTATTTTTTTCTGAAATGGTACTCATTGTATTGCGCGACGAAATCGCGGGTTAATGCAGCGGAGCTGCGGTTAATTGTCGCGAGGCGACAGGTTAATGCAGCGGAGCTGCGGTTAATAGTAGCTGAGCTACTGGTTAATATGCCTGCGGCATGATTAAAGGGACTGCTATGCAGTAACGATAACGAAGACGCCGACGCGAGAGGAGCGTCGGTTGCGACGGCTGCTGGTTTATCAGCACAAAGGAGTGTTGCTTGCAACCCTTATGATAACTGTGCAGCTAATAGCTGCAAGAATTCCTCGATATTATTGGGGGGGTAACACTTGAGCAGCAAGCTGTAACGAAAACGACGGTTATATTAAGTGATTATTATCTAAATGCTCAAGAACCGTAGGTATAAACTTGCTGCCCGTAAATATACGTTGCTTACGAGAGTTCCACAATGATATATTCTCATTTATATACTCAACAAGAGAATCTCTATCCACACTATTACAATGTTCTTCGTGCAAAATATAATCAATTGTAGACAATAACTCTAAAGAATAACTAGAATAATAACCACGAAGGAACTTCTTGGTACAATCTGCAATTTCACGATACTGCTTATTCTCCGAACTATCAAGATATGTTGAAATATGCTTTGCTGTATCTTCAAGCAACCATATCTCTTCAAAGGGCTTATTTTGCATTCCTACCATCCCTTTAAGATAACTTCCATTGAGATAGTATAAAACATGAGCAATCTTACCCCCAGAATATGGACCATAATAACCACGAGAAAACTCTATCTTAAAAATATCCTTAGCACCAAGACGTTGAAGGAAATAAACAATCTTCTCAGCCGCAAAAACGGAGGCAAATTCTCCGTATGACACCATATCACACAGAACATCCAAAAGCATAGCACGTGCAGGAGTCAGCTTTACTCGCTCCTCTTTCATCTTTTCTAAAATAGCATCTGAAGGCTCATATATACGGATATCACAATCAATATCACCCAGCGCCTCTATAATCATTGATTTTACACGTCCCCAATCAAGTCCTCCATTATGAGAGCCAAGAGGTGGAATTGCAATAGAACGTATCCCCAATTCTTGAATCTTACATCTCAATGCAACAAGTCCAGACTCTATATATGAATATTCCGAAGGTTTACGCCAAGTAGTCTTAGTAGGAAAGTTAATAATTATTTTTTCTTCACCAAGACGTCTGCACTCTGTAATTAGAAGTTGCCCTGGAGTAAACGTTCCGCTTTTGCATACTTTGCGATAGATATTGTAATTTTCAGGAAAACGCTCCTTAAATTGTAAAGCAATACCCTTTCCCATAACACCAACAGTATTCACGGTATTTACCAATGCTTGAGCATCGTCTACGAGCAAATCACCTTTTATATAAGTTATCATAATCAAAAATAAAAACTTTTACAAACTTGAATCCTGGCCGCATCAATACCACAACGAATCAATCTTTGCTTGGCCTCTTCATTATAAACGACATAGCCACGGATATAATCCCGAGAAAGAGCAGTCTTTATCAGCAACTCAGCTTCTTTACGTCTTTTCAAGTCTGTATCTTTTTCACTTTTCCAATAATGCGCATATACATCTTGACAAGACACCAAACGATTAACTGAAGACAAATCTTGGGTTTCATAAAAACAAGTAAATGCACTTAACGCATGACCATCTGTAAAAAGACATTCCACATCATCTGCTATCAAATCTGCAATCTTTATGACACAATAGACTATGTCTTCTGGCTTTTGCTTTTCCACCCCATTGTAACCATGCTGTATAACATATAACATTACCGAACGTGGGCCAAAATAGAATGGAATATATTGTGTTAAATCAATACCATCTATCGTCGTTCGCCTCTTTGAGATAACATTTCCATCTCCTATAGATCTATAAGTTGTACTAGCATATGGAGAGTCTGGAAGCACAAAACCTACTCTATCAATATAAGGTATATTATCGATATGAGTAATCCTGAATCCGTATTTAATTTCCGTTACAGCCATATTCTTGCTATTCTCATTCTTTGTTTATTTACGACAGAAGCATGGTTATGCAACACATAACAAAAATAGTGGTTTTTATAAGCAAATCCAAAAATGTTATGACTTTTTCGGAATCAATTCCAAAAATGTTATGACTTTTTCGGAATAGCTATGCAGTAACGATAACGATGACGATAACGATAACTTTTGCTCACAGCGTTATCCGCGTGAGACAAGAAGTAAACCTGTTCTTCTGTTCTTCTGTCAAAGAAACTTGTTCTTGTGTTCTTCTGTCTAAAGCATCCCGGATGGCAAACGCGAACAGAGTGATGCGTTATCTGCGTAATCCGCGTGAGGTGAAAAGCACTCCGTGAGAGAAAACAGTGTCATCAGTTTAAATTCGTGTTGACAATTAAAGAATCAACAGATTGCACAGAATTTAGACATGTTTTTGCACGCGCTGCG
>JAZONP010000170.1:0-7604 GCA_045654565.1 Bacteroidaceae bacterium | reverse complement strand
GGGTCGCTCAAGTAGTGCAGGTAGTCATAGGCAACCTTGCCATTGAGCAGGAGCGAGTAGCGGTCGGTAAGTCCCTTGCGCCAGGAGCCTTGAGCAAATAGGGAGGTGTCCCACTGGCGATCCTGATGGCGGAACTTGCCTGGTTCTTCACGTACGACAGCCCCGGGGAAGCCACGTTCGCTATCGTAGAGATAGACCTTGGCACGCCACTCGCCGCGATGTAAGGTGCCAAAGAGGGCAGTCTCTACGCGCAACGCTTCAACGTCTCCATTCTTGCGCACTGCTGTTGTGTCATAACCATTCTTCTTGGCATAGCGGAACTTGTATTCACCCGAGGTAGACATATATTCGGCACTTACTTGTGCAGAAACCTTCTCTGACAGACGTTGCTCCCACAGGATCGAAGGGTTGTAGGTGTCGAACGAACCGGCCTTCATACCTATATTTATGTGGTATCGTTTGTCTCCTGTGAATGTGGGCTTGCGCGTCTTCATATACACGGCTGAGGCCGAACTATAGTCTTTGGCTGTTTGGTGGATGGTGGACTTCTGTCCATTGTAGAGCTGAAGTGCCTCCATATTGTCGAGCGAGAAGCGTCCAAGGTCTATCTGGCCGTTCTGCGCATTGCCGAGTTGTACTCCGTCGTAGAAAACGCCCGTGTGGTTGGTGCCCAAGGAACGTACATTCACCGTCTTCAGTCCGCCGATGCCACCATAGTCCTTGATCTGTACGCCTGCAAAGTAGCGTACTGCATCGGCCACAGAGTGTGCGCTGAGCTGGCGCAACGACTCACCTCCGAGTTGCTGCACAGGGATGATGTCGCGCCGCACACGGGGAGCCATCACGGTCACTTCGTCAATGGAGCTCGTGAGGGTGTCGGTATTCACTGATGCCTTGCTGCATAGTGTGGCCAAAGCCAAAAGTACGACACATACCAATCGGGGATGTCTTGTTCGTCCGTTCATCTTTGATTCTTTCCGTAGACCTGCGTCAAGAATACATCGTGTTGTTTGTTATGGTCGGTCTTCTGACTTGTCCCGTTTATTGCGCCTTCCCAACATTAAGTCAGTGGCTAAGAGTGCAATAAACACACAGTTGCATAGGGACTTACAGCAGCAGGTACTGTCCCGGATTCGCACCGGATTCCCGTGAATCCAAGTTCATGCATGAACTCAGAAACCATTAACGTGGGCAAAGGTACAACAAAGATGTATTTGTGCAAAATTAATTCAAACTTTTTTGATGCTGATAAAGTTTGTCGTATTGCTTGAGATACATTACTTTTGTAGAGTTGAACGATCAATCTCATGGCACAACATAATGACTTCGGACTAATCAGTGAAGATCGCGCCGCTGCCTACCTCATGGCGCATGGTTACACCATACGAGACCGTAATTGGCGACTCGGACACAAGGAAATCGATATTATTGCACAAAAGAACGATACACTTGTCATAATAGAAGTGAAAGCACGCAGAACCAATCGCTATGGTGATGCAATAGAAGCCGTTACGGATGACAAGATATGCAAAATAATACAAGCTGCGGATGCGTACGTTCGCTACCACCGTATCGACCTTAAGGTCAGGTTTGATATCATAGGCATAACAGGTGAGCCGGGGCAGCAAACCATAGAGCACATTGAGGATGCTTTTCATCCTCCATTGTACTAATTGTTTGGAGTGACTCTATCGTAGCTCTTCGATAGCATTCATGTAGTTGCGCAGGTTGCCGCTCTTCATGATTTTCTTGTACGGTTTGCGTCCGATGAGCGGTTCGGTATACTCCCAGAAGGAGCGCAGTTTGCTGTGCAGTTGGGCATCTCCCTTGACGATATGGGAGTATTGCTCGGCGAGTTCCGCGTGCAGGGAGCGTAGGCTGCGGATGTGCTCCTCGTGGCTCCACTCCTTCCCTTCGGCGTACTCCTTGCCCAGCGTGGGGCGTGCCAGCAGACCGCGGCCTATCATGAGTCCGGCCAGGCGAGGGTAGCGTTCCTCCATCTCGTGCAGTTGCTCCATCGTGGTGAGGTCACCGTTATATATAATAGGATGCTGGCACTCTTCATAGAAGAGGTTGAAACCTTCCACATCGATATTCCCCTTGTATTGTTGCACTCCAGTGCGGGGGTGTAGGGTGATGTGGGTGAGGGGAGTGCTGTTGAGAATCTCCAGCACGGGCTTCCACTCCTCGTTGTCCTCCCATCCGAGGCGCATCTTGACGGAAAAGTCTATCTGTGAACGCTCCTTGATAGCCTGCGACACCTCTTCTATGATGTCCGTGTGTGCCAAGATACCCGAGCCGCGCCCGTGCTTGGCTTGCAAAGGGAAGGGGCAACCCATGTTGAGGTCTATCGCGTGGTAGCCCAGCGTCTCCATCTCATCGACAAGGTAGAGAAACTCCTTCAAGTTTTTGAATATGATTTGCGGCACTACGGGCACGCCCTCATTGTTCTTCGGGTCGATGTCTCTGCGGTCTTTGGATCGGATGTCACCGGCCTCTACACGTACGAAGGGGGTGTAGTAGCGTTCGATACCCCCAATGAGTTGGTGGTGGATGCGGCGGTACACGTCGTCGGTATGGCCCTGCAGTGGGGCAAAGTGAATGGGAATCATAGGCTGCAAAGTTCCGAAAAAGTTGCAAGAAAAAGAAAAAACTCACGATTTTTCTTCTTCAACGCCTCTCGTATGCCGTTTCATTCAGCAAAAAAACGTACTTTTGCACAAATTTTATATGGGAGTTTAGAAGTGCAGAAGTTTTCGCTTTGCTCAGGAGTGTTGACAAGACTTCTCTATCTGAATACACGAATGAGTGGTATGGGTGTAGACTATTGTCTGACCTCCTAAACTCCAGACTCTTGAACTCCTAAAAGTATGAACGAACAGACACGACATATCGCAATCGACGAGTTTGACTACCCGTTGCCCGATGAGCGCATTGCCAAGTTTCCCTTGGCACAGCGCGACAGTTCCAAACTGCTCCTCTATCGTAGCGGCGAGGTGAGCGAAGACCGCTTTGCCTCGCTCCCCGACTATTTGCCCTCCGGAGCACTCATGGTGTTCAACAATACCCGAGTGATACAGGCCCGCCTGCACTTCCGCAAGGAAACGGGTGCGCAGATTGAGGTCTTCTGCCTCGAACCGCTCGTACCGAACGAGTATGTGCAGATGTTTGCGCAGACCGAGCAGTGCAGTTGGCTCTGCCTTGTGGGCAACCTCAAGAAGTGGAAGGAGGGGGCGCTGACCAAGGAAATCTCCGTGCATGGCCGTACACTCACGCTCTCTGCCACACGTGGCGAAGCCGTAGGCACAGGGCATTGTGTCACCTTTGCCTGGGACGATGCTACGGTGACCTTTGCCGAGGTGCTCGAGGCGGTAGGCGAACTCCCCATTCCGCCCTACTTGAACCGTAAGACCGAGGAGAGCGACATGCAGACCTACCAGACCGTCTACTCCAAGATTAAAGGTTCAGTCGCTGCACCTACCGCAGGACTTCACTTTACGGAGGATGTCTTGAAGACTATCGATGCCAAGGGGATAGAGCGCGATGAGGTGACGCTCCATGTCGGTGCCGGTACCTTCAAACCCGTCAAGAGTGCCGAGATTGGCGACCATGAGATGCATTCGGAGTATATCGTGGTGGAGCGAGGGACGATAGCGAAGCTCATTGCTCACGGGGGCGAAGCCATTGCTGTGGGTACCACTTCGGTGCGTACGCTCGAGAGTCTGTATTATATAGGTGTGCTCATCAGCCGCAATCCCGATGCCACGGAGGAGCAACTCCGTGTGACGCAGTGGATGCCCTACGAGGAGCAGTACAATCGACTCACCACCTTGGAAGCACTGCAGCAGATACTCGACTATCTCGATCGTTACGCCTTGCCTGCGCTGCACACCAATACGCAGATTATGATTGCCCCGGGTTATACGTTCCACATCGTGAAGCGTATCGTGACCAATTTCCATCAGCCCAAGAGCACACTGCTACTGCTCGTGTCGGCCTTCGTGAAGGGCGACTGGCGCAAGATTTACGACTATGCCCTCGGTCACGACTTCCGTTTCCTGAGCTACGGCGACAGCTCGCTGCTCATCCCATGAGATGGTCAACTAATGTGTCCTCATGCGAATGAAAATGAATAGGTTTCACACAGATCTCACAAATCTCACAAAGGGCGCATCGTTTCACTCGCGCCTGTCGGCCATGCCGAGTGTTTCCACCCGGAGGTAACATACGAGCGATAGCGATGTATGCTTCTGTGCGATTTGTGAGATTTCTGTGTGAGGAATAATTAGTAATAATTATAATGATAAAGAAAGATAACAACCAAGAACTACTCCCTCTTGTTGATGAAGAGGGGCATGTGATAGGCCATGCCACCCGTGGTGAGTGTCACGATGGCAGCAAGTTGCTCCATCCAGTCGTGCATCTGCATGTTTTCGACTCGCGGGGACGTCTCTACCTTCAGCAACGCCCCTTGTGGAAGGATATACAGCCCGGCAAGTGGGACACGGCAGTGGGTGGACATGTGGACTACGGCGAAGACATCGCCTCGGCCCTGCTCCGCGAGGTGCGCGAGGAACTGGGTATCGAGGACTTCACTCCCGAGTTTCTCCTTCGCTACATCTTCGAGTCGGAGCGCGACCGAGAGCTGGTGCACGTCTACCGCACCACGTATGATGGCGACATCCGTCCCACGGCCGAACTCGATGGAGGCCGCTTCTGGACCCTCGATGAGATACGCGAGGCAATGGGCAAGGGTGTGCTCACGCCCAACTTCGAGCAGGAGATAAAGAGACTAGAAATAATATAGCAGTAGTTCAACTGGACATAAATTTCAGTGATGGTGTCATCCTGACAGAGCATAGCGGCGGAAGGATCTCGCGAGGGACTTTGCAAGAGACATTTGCGAGATTCTTCACTGCGCTCAGAATGACAAACTGTGTTTGGAACAAAGTTGAAGTATCATTCAGAATTCAAAAACATGAAAATAGGAGATAAAGTGCGCTTCCTCTTTGAGACCGGAGGCGGCATCGTAAAAGGATTTCAAGGTAAGGATATTGTCCTTGTAGAAGATGAGAATGGTTTCAGCATCCCCATGCTCATCCGTGAGTGTGTGGCGATCGATACCAATGAGTATAATTTTGAGAAGAAAAGTGTGAAGGCCTCCCCTAACCCCTCCCAAGGAGGGGGATCTCAAGGCACGCAGAAGAAGGGGGACTTCTCTTCTGTGAGCAATGCACAATCTTCTTCGATGGCCGAGTCACCCCTCCTCGGGAGGGGCAGGGGGGAGGCCCCCGGTCGGGAGAAACTCAACGTCGCTCTCGCCTTCGTCCCCGTCGACATCAAGCAGATCAGCACTACCATCTTCGAGGCCTATATCGTCAACGATAGCAACTACTACGTGTCGTACCTCTATGCTTCGCCCACGGCGGGTGGCATGAAGTTGCGCTCGCAGGGTATCATCGAACCCAACACGAAACTCTTCGTCGAGGAGTTTGGTCGCGAGCAACTGAACGAGTTGGAGCGCGTCAACATCCAGCTCTTTGCCTTCAAGCAGGAGAAGAACTACATGAAGAAACCAGCGGTGGATGTCGAACTGCGCATCGATACGGTGAAGTTCTACAAGCTCCACACCTTCAATACCGATAGCCCCTTCTTTGAGGAGCCGGCTCTCGTGTACGACATCGTGCGAGACGACCGTCCCGTGCGTCAGGTCTTCGTGGAGGCCGACGAACTCAAGGAGGCCTTGCTGAAGAAGACGCGCGAGGACAACCGCCCTGCCCGCACTCCTCAGCCTGCCCGCAAGCAGAAGGCCGATAATACCATCGAGGTGGACCTCCACATTCACGAACTGCTCGACAATACCAACGGAATGAGCAACAGCGATATGCTCAACTATCAACTCGACGTGTTCCGCAAGACGATGGACGAGTATCGCAGTAAGAAGAACCAACGCCTCATCTTCATCCACGGCAAGGGCGAGGGGGTGCTCCGCAACGCCTTGCTCAAGGAACTCAAGAGCAGGTACGGCTCGTGCATCAGTCAAGATGCCTCGTTCCGCGAGTATGGCTTTGGCGCGTTGCTGGTAATAATAAAGTAAATGTTCGTCGCGGAAACTATCGAGATGCAATTTGCCGGTTGCTGAACTATGACTCGCTAACTGTCGCACCACAACGCGTCGTTAGCGAGTTGGCTTATATACTCTTTGCGGTGCTCAAAGCAAATACGCTGACGCGGATGCTGGGTATGGTAAGTAGGGAGGATATGCAGGCATGGAACGTCGCTCCCGTAGTGGCCACGTCATCGACGAGTAGGATGTGCTTGCCCTTCAGCGCTTCGGGTTGGGTGGCGCGAAAGATTCCCTCGGTGTTCCTCCATCGCTCTATGCTTCCCTTGTGTGTCTGCGTGTCGGTATCCACGATGCGCTCCACGCAGTCGGTGCATACAGGGATGCTGGTGGCTTCGCTGATTCCTCGGGCGATGTAGTCGCACTGGTTGTAGCCGCGCTTGCGGAGTTTCTTCTTCGATAGGGGGACGGGGACGATGAGGTCTACTCCATCGAAGAACCCGCTCGCTCTCAGTTCCTTGGCGGCCATGCGTCCGAGGAAGGTGCCCACCTCGGGGTGGTCGTAGTACTTCAGGTGATGGATGAGGCTGCTGTACTTACCCTCCTTGTAATAATAGAAGTATGCTGTGGCGCGTACCACCTCGGGCCACTCCATGAAATGCTGCATGAGGAGGTTCTCGGGTTGCTGCTCATAGTGCGTGCGTGGCAACTCCAGTAGGCACCCCAAGCACAGGTGCTGCTCGCTCTTCATCAGTCGCTGCCCACATACTTTGCAGTAGCGCGGGAAGAGCAGTTCCTTGAGGTCGCTAATCCATTTCATGGCTATGGCTAATGTATCTGCTGAATAAACAAATAAAGAACTTTCATCCCCACTCCTCAAACTCGTCGACCGAAGCGCCCAAGCATTGCCGTATGGCAGCGTATTCAAACCCGCGCCCCGTAGCAAAGCGTACGAGTTTGCCGTAGACCTCGTACTCGTTCTTGCCCTTGGTGCTCTTGCGCTTGGCTTTGAGGAGGTCGCGCAGGATGTCCAGGTACTCCGCTTCGTCGATGGCCTCCATTGCCATGGCGATGGCCTCCTTGTCGATACCCTTCATGCGTAGCCCTTGGGCAATCTTCATACGCCCCCATTTGTTGAAGCGGTACTTGTCACGCACGTAAGCCTCGGCATAGCGGCGGTCGTCAATGTATTTCTCCTCCACGAGGTGTCGCAAGATGCGTGTCTTCTCCTCCTCCGGCAAGTCATACTTCGCCAACTTACCCTCCACATCACTCAAGCACAGCTCACTCACCGAACACCGTGCCGCCAACTTATATAATATCTCATCTGCTGTCATAACTAAAACAATGTTATATTTGATATTCTACAAAAGATTCTTGTTTTACACAGATGATTATCTCACACAGAAATATAGGATATCTCCAAATAAATCTGCTCTTATTTTCACTATTTATGAATAAATGAAGTCAGGTTTCCTCACAAAAGGTGTTCCGCGCTTTATTACGGCAAACATTCGTAGCAAGAGCTTGAACTTAATGG
>JAZONP010000169.1:0-7250 GCA_045654565.1 Bacteroidaceae bacterium | reverse complement strand
GATGCGCTGTGGAACATCATCAACTGGGATGTCGTCGAGGGCAGATTGCCACTCTAAACGGGCTGGGGCGAGGGAAAAACTCCTCGCCCCAACATTTTTTATGACAAATAATTCTTGTAGTTGAAAAACTATCGCTAACTTAGCGCAATTAAACCTGTGATACCATGCGAAGGCTCGTCTGTCTGATACTATCCCTCATGATGCTTGTCGGTGCGCTCCGTGCACAGTCGGTAGGGCTTGTGCTGAGTGGGGGCGGTGCCAAGGGTATCACGCACATCGGCATCATCCAAGCGCTCGAAGAGAATGGTATCCCCATTGATTATGTTACAGGTACCTCTATCGGGGCTATCGTCGGGGGGCTCTATGCCATGGGTTATAGCCCACAGGAGATGCTCGAGCTCATTACCTCCAAGGAGTTCAAGCAGTGCTACTCGGGCGAGGTGGACAAGGATAACACCTATTATATAAAGGAGAACGAACCTACACCGGAGCTCTACTCCATCAAGGGTACTTGGGCGGACTCGAAGGTTGAGGTGCAGGCGCTTCCGCTCAGTCTCATCGACCCCATTCACATGAACATCAAGATCATGGAGCTCTGCGTGCAGGCTACGGCTGCCTGTAAGGAGGATTTTGATAGCCTGTTCGTCCCCTTCCGTTGCGTGGCGTCTGATGTGTACCGCAAACAGGAAATCGTGTTTGACCATGGTGACTTGGGCAATGCGGTGAGGGCTTCCATGACCTTCCCGTTTGTGTTTCGCCCCATCAAGGTGAACAATACGCTGGCTTATGATGGAGGTATATATAACAACTTCCCCGCCGATGTGATGGCGCGTGACTTTGCTCCCGATTATATCATCGGTAGCGTGGTGTCATCGAACAGTGAACAACCTGCCGACAATAACTTGATAGCACAGGTGGAGAGCATGATCATGCATGTGAGCAACTATGAACTCCCCGACACGAACGGCATACTCCTCAGCTTTGACTTGAACGATGAGGTGAGCCTGCTCGATTTTGACAAGGCTCAGTATCTGTTTGACCTTGGGTATAGCACGACGTTGCAGCTGATAGACTCAATCAAGGGTAAGGTCGCTCGTACCGTTGCGTTGGACTCCGTTCATAGTAGGCGCGAAGCCTATAAGCAGGCACTTCCCGAAGTGGTGTTTCGGAATATTACCGTTAGCGGTAGTACTCCCAGTCAGCGTCGCTACGTCCTTGACGAGGTGCGTCCGGCTGGACATCGCTATGTGCGATTCAAGGATTTCAAGAAGGCTTATTTCCGTCTGATGTCTGAGAATGCTATCCAGGAGATATTCCCCACGGCGACCTATGATGAGCGGAGCAAGACTTTTGACCTTCATCTTGACGTGTCGATGAAGGATAACTTTACTTTGGCTTTCGGTGGTGGACTCTCGACCAATAATGTCAATCAGATATACTATGGGCTCAATTACAATCACATCGGGCGTCACTCGACGGAGGTGCTGCTTAATGGACAGTTTGGCCGAACATACAACAATGTGCAGCTCATGGGGCGTTTCAATCTCTCTACTGACATCCCCATGTCGGTTCGGGTGATAGGGTCTCACTCTACGTTGAACTACTACAAGCAGAGCTTTCTCTTCTCCGACAATACTTCGCCCGCGCTGAATAGGCAGGTCGAGACCTTCGGTAAGGTGAAGCTCGCGCTCCCTTTCATGACTCGGCACAAGGCGGAGTTCGGTGTAGGGTATGGGGTAATCACGGATAGTTACATACAAGGCAGCACTATCGACCTTAACGATTTGGCCTATAGCGTGAATCAATATCGTTTGTGGGGTGGATCGGTGCTCTTCAAACGCAATTCGCTCAATACTCCCCAGTATGCCACGAAGGGTGTGTCGCAACAGATATTGGCACAGATATTCACAGGAACGAATAACTATGTGCCAGCCTTGTCGCAACAGACGGCTCCTCCCAAAGAGAATATCTCGTGGTTGCAATTGGGGGTCAAGGACCAGCGCTATTTGCCCATTGGCCATAAGCTGACATTGGGAACGTATCTGGAGGGGTATTATTCGTCGCGCAACCTTGCGCAAGACTATACGGCTACTATGCTGCAGGCGGGAACTTTTGCTCCTACCCCCAGCATGTTGTTTATCTATAATCCTACGTTTCGTGCCAATCAATACTTTGCGGCAGGCGTGAAGCCTATCTATATGTTCAACTCCTACCTGCAGCTTCGCCTCGAAGCATATGCTTTCTTGCCCATCTATCCTATCGTGAGTGGTGAAGAGGGTGGGGTGGACTATGGTAGGCCCTTCTCGACATTGGAATGTGTTGAGGAACTCTCCTTGGTAGGGCGCTTTTCTACTTTTGTTGTCAGTGCCTATCTTCATCATGATAGTTCGGCTCCAAGAAATGTCAATGTGGGAATCTCTTTAGGATGGTATATGCAAAACAATCGCTTTGTGGAGCAATAAATATGGTTTTGGCTTACGAAAAGGTCCCGATTTGCCTTACTTTGGGGGATGAAATGAGGAAAAATACACTTTTTGCAAAAAAAAAGGACGATTCGTTTTGTGGTATCAAAAAAACACTATACCTTTGCATCGCAATTGAGAAAACAACGGCTCCATAGCTCAACTGAATAGAGCATTTGACTACGGATCAAAAGGTTATAGGTTTGAATCCTATTGGAGTCACTCAAAGCAAGAGACGAACGTGAGTTCGTCTCTTTTGTTTCTACAGAGTTTGTTATATTAGACAAAAAAGAATGACCTATGGCCATTCTTTTTTGTGTATAAGAGTAATTAGTGTCGAGAATTCTTGCTCCTGTGGTAGGCGTCGTATAAATAGCCAATCTCTTCTTGGGATGCTCCGAGCGATGTTAGGAGGCGAGAGTCGTTGCACACGCTGTCGGCAAAAGATGAAGGGCTGTCGTTGTCGTGCTCTTGTCTGTGTAGCTCTTCGGCGCGGTTCATGCAGCGGAAGCATTCGTCGCGTTGCCCTATGAGCCAGTGGCTATAGGCGGCATATTTCCAGTCAGAAGAGGTCATCTCTTCGGGGTGATCGGCCATCATTCGCTCGTAATATTTGGCTGCTTGAGCTCTTTGCTCGCTCATGAAGTGGCATTCAGCCAATAGACGGAGCGGCTTGAACGATTCTGGGTGATGATAGTCTATCTTGTGTAGTCGGGGGAGAGCAGCCTCATAATCGCCCGATTCGTAGAGTAGCTCGGCGGCATGGAGCGTGAGGCTTAGATTGTCGGGCTTCATGCTCTCGGCAATTTCGTAGTATTCAAGTGCTTTCTCGTAATGATTGAGCTCTCGGTGACATTGCGCTAAATGGTGAGTGGTCCAGTAGCTGTCGGGCTTCAATAGGTCGGCCTTTTCGTATGCTTCGATGGCTTCGTCATACATCGTTAGCTTTTGGTAGCATAGGCCCAGTTGTTGCTGTTGGGTGGCCTCCATGCGCTCGGGGTGATGGGTCCTGAGAAGGGTGAAGAATTCGATGGCGCGGAGGTAATGCTTTTGCTTGATGTGGAGGCTTATGACCTTAAATAGATTGTCGGGAGTGGTGATGAGTCGGTGTAGGGGGTTGCTATTCGACGGGCAGAGTACGATGTGTGCGAATGGGTTGTCGAACTCCTGCGCATTGGTGAAAAGCTTAAAGAAACGGTAGAGATTCTGGATGTATTGGCGCAGGATGCTCTGCGTGGTTTGTCGGCTCAAACGCTTGAGGTCGGGTATGTCGGAGCTCTCCTTGAATGTCTTATTCTGATCTTCCAGTTGGGACATTAAGGCATTGCGCTGCATCTCGGGAATCTCTCGTATGGCATAGCAGAAAGAATACTTGTCGGAGTCGCACATGAAGTTTGACTGTAGTATGGCTTCGGCAATAGGACTGGCTGTGTCATGTGGGGTACCAATGATGGAGAGCATGTCGGTTTGCCATGCGTCAAACGGGCGGAACCAATTGCATATGTTGTAAAAGAAAGGATAGCGTTTGAGCTGAGAAAATGTGCTCATGTTTACATCTGCTCCCTCCATCTGCCATTCGGTGATTTCGCGCATGCTTTCTTCGAGTCCGCTTTCATGCATCCACTGCTCCCAATCGGGGTTGATGTCATCGGAACTGAGGTCGTCGGGCCTTATGTTAGGCATACGACGTAGCTTGGGGTTCTTCATTAGCTCGGGGATAATCTCTTCGCGCATCTTGCGGTCTATCTCCTCGGTGTTGGTGCTACGGATGAATTGGAGGATGGTGTCGCATACTTGAATGCCGAATTGGGGGTCTTCGCTCAGTAGGGCGAGGCGTGCTTTTGCCTCGCTGTAATAGTCGATGCGCTCGTCCCAACAGTAGCAGGTGATCACGATGCCTACAAGTGCGCGCATGCTTACCGTGGCTTCGGGATGATAATATGCATCGCAGAGGAAAAGTAGTTTTAGGGGGTCAAACATGCGTAGCAAACTCAGCGTTACGGCGCTCACAATGGTGCACTGGTCTATGGAGGTGATGCTGGGCGAGAGTAGCATCGCATCGGCTTCGGCGGCAGTAGCTGCACTCCATGATCCCTGTGTCCAAAGGTCAGTGAAAAGATTGCTCAACTGCTTGTCATGGGTTGTAGCGAGATGCTTCAACTCCTCGGTGTCGCTTGTGTGGCGTATGCTTTCTGCAAAATTCTCTAACTGGAGCAGATAGGTGCGGAGCGCTTCGCGACGTATGGCCTTGCTGTGGGTGGCATAATAAGGCATCTCTTTGGCGCTGTGGGCGGAGATGGCTGCTTGGTCGCTCAGCTGTAAAGCGCGGCCTACGAGTTGTTGGTATACGCGGTTGCGTTCGGGGTCAGTAATTCCCTGCTTGAAGTAATCTATCAGTGCGTCGTAAGTGTGAGTGATGTTGCTCAATTCATACTCGAATTCAGTGAGTTCGGCCTTGCGAATCTCTTCGGTGAGATGCTCCAAAAAAAGATAGAACTGTCTCTTTTTGATAAGCTCTATTCGATGACCTGACAAGCGATTGGTATTCACGATGTATCCTGTTCTAATATATATTTTACACAAAGTTCGTAAGTTTCCTGAACTATGCAAACGATTCTTGTACATTTTTTTCTGCGCTGATGTCGTGAAATCGCTCTAAAAACGATGAAAAAGTGCTAAAAACAAGCAATTTGTAAAATAAAGTGAAAAGTTTTTGCGGATTACGAATAAAATTTAGTACTTTTGGGCAATTTATAGAAACACTATTTAATAATCTAAGCTATGGGATATTTAAGATTCGACAAGACGTTAATGACGAACTTAGAAGAATCACTCCCTCGCGAGATATTGCGTACCAATAGGTCGGGTGCATATAGTTGCTCAACCATCATTGATTGCAATACGAGAAAGTACCATGGACTGCTTGTCATTCCTCTCCCCGAGATGGACGATGAGAATCATGTGTTGCTTTCCTCTCTTGACGAGACAGTGATTCAGCACGGTGCCGAGTTTAACCTTGGCGTACACAAGTATTCGGGTAACAGCTTTAGCCCTCAGGGACACAAGTATATCCGAGAATTTCAATGGGAGCGTGTGCCGACAACTATTTATCGCGTAGGCGGCGTTATCCTGAAAAAGGAGAAGGCTTTCGTACATCATGAGAACCGTATCCTTATCCGTTATACTTTGCTTGATGCTCATTCTCCCACGATACTGCGCTTGCGCCCCTTCATGGCCTTCCGCAGCGTGCGTCAGTTTACACACGAGAATTGGCAAGTAAACAAGAGTTATCAAGAGGTTGATAATGGTATCAAGACCTGCATGTATCCGGGGTATCCTGAGTTGTTCATGCAGACCAACAAGAAGAGTGAATTTGTGTACACCCCCGATTGGTATCGTGGTATGGAGTATCCGAAGGAGCAGGAGCGTGGCTACCACTTCAATGAGGATCTCTATGTGCCCGGTTACTTCGAGGTGCCCATCAAGAAGGGTGAGACTATCATCTTCTCGGCAGGTATATCTGAAGCTTCGTCGCGCAAGTTGAAGCAGATGTTTGAGCACGAGTATGAGATTCGTCCCCCGCGCGATACCTTCAAGAATAGTATGGTCATCGCCGGTCACCAATTCCACAACTTGCAGGGCGACCGTCACTATATCTTGGCTGGTTATCCTTGGTTCAAGTGCCGTGCCCGTGATATGTTCATATCGCTTCCTGGCTTGACATTGGCTACAGGTGAGATGGACGAGTTTCAGTCGGCTATGAAGACCGCTGCTGAGGCGATCAACGACTTTATCAACGAGCGTCCTAGTGAGTGCAAGATTTATGAAATGGAGCACCCCGACGTATTGCTTTGGGCCGTATGGACCTTGCAGCAGTATGCCAAGAAGACCTCGATGAAGCAGTGCTGGGATGAGTATGGTCAACTCTTGCAAGATATTATAGAGTATATCCGTCTTGGCAAGCATGACAACCTCTTCCTTCACGACAACGCACTCGTCTACACCAATGGACGCGACAAGGCTGTGACATGGATGAACTCTGTGGCTAATGGTCGTCCCGTGGTGCCGCGTACGGGTTATGTGGTTGAGATCAATGCCCTCTGGTATAATGCCCTGCGCTTCGTAGCAGAGCTCAATCACGTGGGTGGCGACGAGGAGATGTCTGAGACCTTGAATGACCTTGCACAACGCTGCCAGCTCTCGTTCGTAGGTAAGTTCCTCAACGAGCATGGCTGGTTGTTCGACTATGTGGATGGCGATCAGCCTGATTGGAGCGTACGACCCAATATGATCTTTGCCGCAGCTCTCGACTATTCTCCGCTCGATCGCAAGCAGCAGAAGAGCGTGCTCGACATTGTTACCAAGGAGCTTCTCACCCCGAAGGGCCTTCGCTCACTGAGCCCCAAGAGTTTCGGTTATAACCCCAACTATGTGGGTCCGCAAGTAGAGCGCGACTATGCCTACCATCAGGGTACCGCATGGCCTTGGCTCGGAGGCTTCTACATGGAGGCATACCTACGCATCCACAAGATGAGCGGATTGTCATTCGTAGAGCGCCAGCTCATCGGCTTCGAGGAGGAGATGACTACACACTGTATCGGCTCTATCCCCGAGTTGTATGATGGTAATCCCCCTTACATTGGACGTGGTGCCGTAGCCTTCGCCATGAACGTGGCAGAGATACTGCGCATATTGGATGTGTTAAATGAGTATGACATATAATATATAGGAGGAACGCAAGTATGAAAGTATTAATGTTCGGTTGGGAGTTTCCTCCTAAGATATATG
>JAZONP010000168.1:0-8733 GCA_045654565.1 Bacteroidaceae bacterium | reverse complement strand
GTCGCATCTTCCATCACACCAAGGATTGGTGGAAGTAATTCGCCTGAAGCAGTGAGGCGATAGTTTAACGATTGCCTTCGGTTTAATACAACATAATAAACACACATATACAATGCGACGCATTTATTTATTCTTGTTGATGACAGTCTTGGCTGCTACTTTAGTGTCGGCACAAGACAAGCAGAAGTCCAGTTTCATGGGTGGCAACCAGTTTGCTATCAAGGTAGAGCCTTTCCATGGATTGTATACCAATCATTCTTCTCACTTCGAGAAGTTCAGACCCTTCTCTCCTAAGGGTATCAACTTTGGCCTTGAGCTCCCCTCGTCGCAGCAACGCCCTTGGCAACAGTATTTGGGCAATCCTACCTGGGGTATAGGCCTTTCGGTTATCGACTTTGGTCATGCAAGAATGGGTGAGGCGATAGCGATGTATCCCTATCTGCTCATCCCTGCCGTGCGCAGCAAATTCCTTGATATAAACTTTAAGGTAGCAGGCGGTCTTGGGTTTGTGACAGAGCATTGGTATACAGGCGATGTGGATCCCGATAATTATGTGTACTATTCTGCCGATGTGAACACCATCTTTGGATGTTACCTCAACGCTTATCTTAGTGCCGCTCTCAATGTCAGTGTCCCCATCACAAAGAATGTGGCAATCAATGGTGAGGCTGGCTACTTCCATATGAGTAACGGACGTACCTGTATGCCCAATATCGGTGCTGACGTCCTCTTTGCTGGTGTAGGTGTCATCGGTACCTTCAATGCGCAGAACGAGAAGGAACCCGTCGTGTTTCCCGACCTTCCCTATAAGTGGGTACTCAACATCACGGGCGCAGCAGGCGCACACAGAGCGTGGATGTATTATCCCCTTTACCTCATCTCTTCGTTTCATGCCGGTGCCGTGTATAGTGTCAACAACTGGTATGGCGTAGGTCTCGGTATGGATGTGTTCTATAATGGAGCAGTGGATAGCGGTACGGGCCGTGGCTTGTATTGTAATGGCGTGTTGAATGACTTTGGTGGTATTCCTTGTAATACTTGTGATGGAGAATATACCTTCAAGGATAAGGTGCGTGCGGGTATTGCGCTCAACAATGAGTTCCGCTTTGGTGTCGTGACAGCTATGGTCGATTGGGGAGTATACTTCTATAATCCTTCGCGTCATCTTTATCAGGAGTGGCATACGGAGAACTATGACAAGGGGGGTGTCCAGGAGAAACGTCCTTTGTTCTATAAGGCGATTGGTGGAGCCGGTAACGAGGAGGCTTTCCACTACATTCGTTTTGGTATGAAGTATCGCGTTTGGGATAACCTCTACTTGCAAACTTCAGCCAAAGTTCACATGCACATCTGTGAATATCTTGAGTTTGGCGTAGGCTACCAGATTCCCTTCTTGAAGAAGAGCTTGCGCAATGGCGACAACACAATCTTTCATCACAAGAAGAACTGGTGGAAGTAAACCACCCTGTGCATCTAGACGAATTAGCACAACTTAGGAATGGAAAATTGTATAGTACATATATACTGATAATAATCAATCGACGAAGAGTATGAAAAGAACTATTCTGCATAAATCCTTTATTGCCATGTTGGCACCCATATTGTCCTTCTCTTTGGTTGCTTGCCAACCGGATGAGATAGGAGAAATGACTATCACTTGTGGTCAAGAGCCTCATACACATGCTGTAGACCTCGGTCTGTCGGTGAAATGGGCTTGTTGTAACATTGGTGCAAATTCTCCCGAGGATTATGGCAACTATTATGCTTGGGGAGAGTTGGAAACAAAAGAGTCTTGCGAATGGCATAACTATAAATGGCATGACAACGCCACAGGAGATATGACCAAGTATAACGACGAGGATGGAGTGAAGGAGTTGACAGCTGAGGATGACGCAGCCCATGTGGAATTAGGTGAAGACTGGCGTATGCCTACTCCTGCAGAGATGCAGGAACTCAGGGAGCGCTGCAAGTGGGAGTGGGTTACAGTCAATGGTGTTCCCGGCTACAAGGTTAGTGGTAATGGTAACAGCATCTTCCTTCCTGCTGCAGGCTCACAATACGTAAAGCAATTTACCAGTCAGGAAACACAGGGCTGCTATCTGTCTTCTGCGCTATATAGTGAGGATTGTGGCCTCGCAATTTGTTTGGGATTCACCCAAAAGCATCGCTACACAATCAATAGTGAACGTTGTGACGGTCATACCATACGTCCTGTAAAGGAGTAATGTACGGCCAATATGACATACGAGCAGCGAGTCCCGCGGGACTCGCTGCTGTTGTTTCTTGTCATAAAGTAGAAACTAATTGAGGAGATAATATATTGCAGTTTATCCAGAGGATCCTGTCATCCAGAACGGACGTGAAGGATCCTGCGCTGGGACTTACATGAGACGGCGAGATCCTTGCTTTTCCCCTACGGGCCAGCGACCTAAAGGTTCACGATGTTCAGGATGACACTAACACGGGAAATACATGGATAGGGTAAGTCTCCCCCTTGAAGAGGGGACAGTGCTTTTAATTACTCTTGCAACTCTTCCCTCTTAACTCCTTCACTCCTCTCATCGTCCACACGGCGACCATGGCCAGTGTAAGGCGGGTGAGGAATATCCACCAGAAGCTGATGCCCATGGCTACGAAGAGCATGGTATCTTCGAGTAGCGAGTGTGACACGCCGAGGTGATGGTTCACGAGGTTAGCCTCGTCTCGGGTAAGACGTCCTTGCTCCACCTCGTCAATCATGATGGCAGCACCATATGCCATGCCCACGATGTTGCCCGTAAGCCAGAGGAGCGAGCAGCCTGAGGGGAGCCCGAAGAATCGCATGAGTGGTGACAGGATATGGGCGATACGATGCATCCAACCAAACTCCTCGAGCACGCGCTGAAGCACCATCAAGGCAGTGACAATGAGAACAATGGTTACGATAAGTACGAGTGACGAACTGATCCATTGCATGAAAAGCATTCCCCATGTGGTAGCCTCGGTCCCTCCCATGCTCATGAAGTTGAATGGCGCATCACTATGCGGCAGTAGCCAGTTGAGCACGATGGCTGAAGCAAAAGACATAAAGATACGGAATGCTACAATCTTCCCGAATGACGATCCCGTCTTGTGTGCTACGGAGCATTCCACCGGCAGATTGTGCGATACAAGGCACATTACAGCTAGGATGGTAGCCTCACGCAGCGTGATGGTGAGTGTAGTCATCACCGCAATGGTGGGGTAGAGGGGGAGGAAGATGCTGGTGAGGAACACGAATGCCGAGTCTCCTGACAGACCGATATAGGAGAACACGGGCGTCAACCATTCGGCCAGCCAATTGATGAATCCTACGTGCTGTAGCACACGTACGGCCAATGAAATGGGCAGCATCACCTTGAGTAGCCACACGCAGATGCTCAGTGAGCGAGGTATGGCGCGGAGAACGCACTTGTAGAGGCGGATGAGGGCACGAGGAAGCTTGGGCATTGTGTTTGGGTTTTTCTTAAGGAGTTCCCTCTCCTAGGGAGAGGGTTAGGGAGAGGCCTCTCTTTTTTATCTCTTAAACATACGGTCCATTTCTCGTTTATCGTCTTTCTCCTTAAGCGACTGACGCTTGTCGTACTGCTTCTTACCCTTGGCAAGGGCGATGACGAGCTTGGCCAGGCCCTTCTCGTTGATGAAGAGGCGGGTGGGGACGATGGTGAAGCCTGGGTGCTTCTCCTCATTCTGCAGGTTGCGCAGTTCTTTCTTGCTCAGGAGTAGTTTACGCTCACGACGGGCATTGTGGTTGTTGTACGAGCCGTAGAAGTATTCCGAGATATGCATGTTCTTCACCCACAACTCGCCGTTGATAAAGTAGCAGTAAGTGTCTACAAGACTGGCCTTGCCGAGACGGATAGACTTGATTTCCGTTCCTGTGAGCACGATGCCGGCAGTATAGGTGTCGACAAACTCATAATCGAACGATGCCTTCTTGTTCTTGATATTTATAGGTGTAGGCTTTTTCTTTTCCATTAGCCAAGAGTATTCGATAACATGTTAAACAAGGAGTGGATGATTGTTGGCGAGAAAACCACAGCTACGGAGGTCAGCGCAGTGAATATTAGTCGTTTCTCTTCCGGTATGGCAAACAAGATGTTGCTCCCTTCCCACACGATATAGAGGATGTAGAACTGCAATATCCACTTGAATATGAAAAGCTGCGGAAATAGGATAGCTAATATCTCAGACACAAATACTACTCCCATCGTATAGCCTACAAAAAGTTGCGAACCGGACATGTCACTGGTCTCTTGAAGCAACTTTTGCCTTACTATGTCGAGCAACCAAGCTGCAAGGAAGAATCCTCCTAGAAGAGCTACACAGTAACCACAGATATCCATTGCTGCAATCTGAAAGGTCATACGCTTTACACCTGCACCAAATAGTTTGCTGAGCAGTACAGCTAATCCGCATAGGGCAATAAGTGGGTATACAAAGCTACCCATCACGTCGCGACGAGGCGATTCGCAGGAAATCTCTGTCCAAGCCTTCTTGGGTGAGGCAATGAGCAGGACAAGGCGCTGGAATAGTTCTTTGTAGTTCATCGGGTGACCTTTTATATGTAAAGCTCAAAGCTTGCAACTCACCACTCAAAAGTTGTATTTGAAGAAGTTAGTCGCGTGGCTGATTGTGCGTATGGTGTCTTTGTTTTGACGGTTGTAGTTATATTCAATGAAGTTTCCGGTCACGAATATTCTCACAGAATCGTTCTCCTTCATTGCCGTCAATGCTGCATTCATCTTGTTGCGTAGCTCTTCGTCAGCATTGGCTGTATCACGCAAGGTGCGCAAGTCGTAACAATGGATATATTCGTAGTATTCCTTCTTGGAATTCTCCTCGTATGTGGCCGTAAGGTTAAAGAACAAGGAGTCGTTTAGCACCTTTTCGGGGGTGAAGTGGTACGTTGCAGATTTCTCAGACGGAACTACAGGGAGCACGTTCAAGTAGCCATCGCTAACCCATACCGTAGGTGCGAGTGATGTGCCACCGAGAGGGAATTGCTGGAATCCCAACATCGGCTTTTGCGGTTCTGTAGGTGTCTTGTTTGTGATGGGGCGAACGGCAATCTCTCTAGCATCAAGCATGAGTAAAGTGCTCTTGTATGAGTCGTCTACAGTGAATTGTACAAGTATCTCTGCGCGTTTGGCTCCTTCAAGATTGAACATGCTCAACTCATCGGTGGTCTTCAAGTTTGTAATATCTTTGAACACCTCGCCCGTGTAGTCAGCAATGAACTTGATAGGTGAGGATGTGGTGTCGATTGTCGTCACACGTGAGTAATTCACGCTGTAATGGTATCCAGGATCCGGTAAGCATGAAGTCATAGCCAAGGTTGCAATACCCATTAAAGCAAATAGTATCTTTCTCATTGTTTTATACTTAATTATCAATTATTAATTTTCAATTAAATAAGGAATTCCTCAATATGCTCGTCTACATAATAAGCAATGGTAGCCGTTATTTCCTCCTCGTTTTCGATGAAGTAGTCTTCTGGGTCATCGAACTGGGGATATAGCTCATACATCGCCATGAACTCCTCGTCGGAGCGTTCGCGTGTGAGGTCTTCCTTGTGCTCATCATAGATCTCCTTGGCCTTGTATATCATCTTAGAGAAATCCTTCAAGCCCCACAGACGCATTGCCTTGGCGAAGGGATTGTCAAAGATGTAGGGACCATAACCATTCTGTATCAGCTGGCAGAAGCCACCATCCATCATCTCCTCATGGAAGAAGTGGTAGCCCAAGAGCGCATGCTGCGAGCCCGTGAGTCGCGGCATCGTCTCGGCTGTGAGCTCGCCATCGATGAGTGTGAGGTAGGCGTCGGTAAACACCTTGAGGAATCCGTCCATGCCCTCCTCAGCACCTTGGCGCAGCATATCGTCGGTAATCAGTTTGTCCATAATATCCGTATTGTCGTGCAAAGATACAACAAGCCGGGAGGAGAACAAAATAATTTATTATTTTTTAACCCGAGGTGCCGTATATCTTCAGCGATAGAATCAATAGAATGAGTACAGCTAAGCGTGAGTTGTTGCAAACCATCCTATTGTTAGTAAAGAATTGTTTGCTTCGTACCTTAATTGTTAATATCTTTGCGTTTGTGTTATCATTGTCAATAATTGTAAGTTGATATTTTATGAAACGGATTAGTCTATTCCCCATGTTAGGAGTGATGCTGATAATGTTGTCGTGCACTACGAAGAGTACTCAAAAACTTGATTTTGCGGGTTACCTTTTTGCCTACTTCGAAGGTGGTGGTGACCCACACCTGCAAGAACAGTTGCGCTTTGCCATTAGCGATGATGCCATGAATTGGCATGCCTTGAACGGCAACCGACCCATCATAGCCAGCGATACCATCAGCAATAGCGGGGGCATTAGAGACCCCTACATCATGCGCGGCGAGGAGGGACTCTACTATATGGTGGCTACCGATATGTATACCCACGACCCTGCACAGGGATGGGGTAGCAACCCGGGCATCGTGCTACTGAGATCCGACGACCTCGTGCACTGGGACCATGCCAAGATACACCTGGCAAACGACTTCCCCGAGAACTTCGGCGATGCCTACTGGGTGTGGGCACCGCAGTGCATATACGACCGCGAGGCAAAAAAATATATGATCTACTTCACCCTGCAGCGCAGCGACCGCCGCTCGCTCATCACCTATTACGCCTATGCTAATGAGGACTTCACGGGTTTTGAAAGTGAACCCCGACAACTCTTCGCTGCCAAGTATGGATCTATAGACAACGATATCATCTACAAGGATGGAGTGTATCATCTCTTCTACAAGGGTAACACGAAGGATGAGCGTGGCCACGAATACAAGAATGGCATACAGCAGGCCACATCGGAGAGTCTGATGGGACCGTGGGTGGAGGACTTCAAGTATCTCGATGCCTATGCCGACACGAATACGGCCGTGGAGGGTAGTGGCGTATTCAAGCTCAACGACAAGGAGGAGTATATCCTGATGTATGACCTCTACGGCTCGGGACGCTATGAGTTCCAGCGCAGTGCAGACCTCTACACCTTCACCGAGCAACCCGAATCATTCACTAAAGACTTCTTCCCTCGCCACGGCACCGTCATGTCAGTGACTGCCGAGGAACTAGAGCGACTGAAAACTGCTTTTGAAAATTAGGCGAATTAAGGCTGCAGTTCGAGAAAATACATACAAAAAGAGTGCGGAAGATAAAAATTGTGAATTGTGAATTGTGAATTGTGAATTTAATTATTACTTTTGTCACACGAATTAGAAGATTCATTTTTTCATTCACTTAATTAAATTTAAGAAACAATGGTTTATTCACACGAAGTAGAACACATGTGTGTTGTGAAGAAGGGTCCTAACCATGGTCCCGCTCCCATCCCTGAAGAGGGTAAGTGGGTACAATCAAAAGAGATTAAGGATATCTCAGGTTTGACACACGGTATCGGTTGGTGCGCACCTCAGCAGGGCGCTTGTAAGCTCACCTTGAACGTGAAGGAGGGTATCATCCAGGAGGCATTGGTAGAGACTATCGGTTGCTCTGGTATGACTCACTCTGCTGCTATGGCTTCAGAGATCCTTCCCGGTAAGACATTGCTCGAGGCACTCAACACTGACCTCGTATGCGATGCTATCAACACCGCTATGCGCGAGCTCTTCCTCCAGATCGTATACGGTCGCACACAGTCTGCCTTCTCTGAGGGTGGTTTGATGATCGGTGCTGGCCTCGAGGACCTCGGTAAGGGTCTCCGTTCACAGGTAGGTACACTCTACGGCACACTCGCTAAGGGTCCCCGTTACCTCGAGATGGCCGAGGGTTACATCAGCCGTGTAGCTCTTGACAAGGACGACCAGATTTGCGGTTACGAGTTCGTACACCTCGGCAAGTTCATGGACGAAATCAAGAAGGGTACCGACGCTAACGAAGCCTTGAAGAAGGTAACAGGTACATACGGCCGCTTCACCGCTGAGCAGGGCGCAGTTAAACACATTGATCCACGTCACGAATAATAATAAGGAGGAAAGAACTATGATTAGAGAAGTAAAATTCGAGAGCCAGGACCGTCGTATCAAACAGATTCTCGCTGCATTGAACGAGTACGGTATCCAATCAATTGAAGAGGCCAACGAGATTTGCGACCAGTATGGTCTTGATCCTTATTTGGCATGTGAAGAGACACAGCCCATCTGCTTCGAGAACGCCAAGTGGGCCTACGTAGTAGGTTGCGCCATCGCTATCAAGAAGGGCGTGAAGACAGCTGCTGAGGCTGCCGAGGCTATCGGTATCGGTCTCCAGGCATTCTGTATCCCCGGTTCAGTAGCTGACGACCGTAAGGTAGGTCTCGGCCACGGTAACCTCGCTGCTATGTTGCTCCGCGAGGAGACCAAGTGCTTCGCCTTCCTCGCAGGTCACGAGTCATTCGCTGCTGCTGAGGGTGCTATCAAGATCGCTGCTAAGGCCGACAAGGTACGTAAGGAGCCCCTCCGCGTAATCCTCAACGGTCTCGGTAAGGACGCTGCACAGATCATCGCACGTATCAACGGTTTCACCTACGTACAGACCAAGTTTGACTACTACACTGGTGAACTCAAAGAGGTACAGCGCATCGCTTACTCTGACGGTCCCCGTGCAAAGGTTAACTGCTACGGTGCCGACGACGTACGTGAGGGCGTAGCTATCATGTGGAAGGAAGGCGTAGACGTATCTATCAC
>JAZONP010000167.1:0-5250 GCA_045654565.1 Bacteroidaceae bacterium | reverse complement strand
AAGCGCGAGATGCGCGTGTTTACCTATGGTGGCGACCGCGACACGACGCTCTCACCTATGGACTCGATACGCTACTACAAACACTTCCTGCGCACAGGATTCATGTCTATGGATCCCGTTACGGGGCATGTGAAAGCCTATGTGGGCGGACCCGACTATACACACTTCCAATACGACATGGCCATGGTGGGCCGCCGTCAAGTGGGGTCGACCATCAAGCCCTATCTATACACCCTGGCCATGGAGAATGGTTTCTCTCCTTGCGACCAAACGCGTAACGTAGAGCAGACCATCCTTACCGAAGACGGCCAGGTGTGGTCGCCACGCAATACAGGCCGTCCTGAAGACTACGGGAAAATCGTAACCCTACGCTGGGGACTCTCACAGTCAAACAACTGGATCTCGGCTTATCTCATGAGCAAGCTCAATCCTTATGCTTTTAAGCGACTCATACACCAGTTTGGAATACGTAATCAAGACATACAGCCTGTCCCATCGCTCTGCCTCGGCCCCTGCGACATCTCTGTGGGCGAGATGGTCGGCGCTTACACGGCATTCCCCAATAACGGCATACGCACTGAGCCTCTCTTTGTAACTCGAATCGAGGACAATGAAGGCAACATCGTAGCCACCTTCACACCGAGAACCCATGAGGTAATCAGCAAGGAGAGTTCCTACAAGATGATCGACATGATGAAGGCCGTCATTGATGAGGGTACAGGTCGCCGCTTGCGCTTCAAGTATCGCTTCACTGCAGAGATTGCAGGTAAGACCGGTACGACCAATAACAACTCCGACGGTTGGTTTATGGGATACACCCCCTCATTGGTGAGTGGCTGCTGGGTAGGCGGTGATGACCGTGACATTCACTTTACCAGCATGAGCGACGGACAAGGAGCTTCCATGGCACTTCCCATTTGGGCGCTCTACATGCAGAAGGTATATGCTGATGAATCGTTAGGTTACTCACAAGATGAGAAGTTCAATATCCCCGAAGACTTTGACCCTTGTGCACAGCAAACCCTCATAAGCAATCCTCTCGAAGAATTGCAACTTGACGAATCATTCGACTTCTGATCCAGCATGCTTGATCGTACCACCCCACCCCCTATACATTCTGCATTGTTTGCTTTTCGCAAACCTGTAGAACATATGCTACGCAACGACGTGCCCGTATCTGTCATAGAGGCTCCGGGGTTGGGTGCCATACGTATTGACTTTGTCTTCTCTGCCGGACAATGGCATCAAGCACGTAAATTGCAAGCACTCTTTGCCAATCGTATGCTGAGGGAAGGCTGCCGCGGATACAGTGCTACTGAGTTTGCCGAGCGACTTGATTACTATGGAGCATGGCTCGACTTGAGCGTGGCAATGAACCGTTCATTCGTCACCCTGTATACCCTGAAGAAGCATTTTGCTAATACTATAGAGCTCGTACACCGCATGCTCACCGAGCCCACCTACGACGAGAAGCAATTCAATACGATACGCGCTAATAATAAAGCGCAACAACTTGTCAATCTGAAGAAAGGTGAAGTCATTGCCATGCGTGCCTTAAGACGAAGCATCTATGGCGATACCCATCCTTGCGGCACACAGGTACATCCCGAAGACTATGACACCCTGCAATTGAGCGATGCGGTGAGCTTCTACCACCAACACTATGGTTCGCGCACTTGCCATATATACATCTCGGGAGATGTAGACAATGGCTTGCTATCACAGGTCGAATCGCTTTTTGGCAACGAAGAATGGGGCACATCTAAAACGGGGAATAGTGAAAAACTAATTTCCGACGACAATAATGCTCATCCATCGTCCCTCTCGTTCCAACTCGAAGGAGCTGCACAAGACAGCATTCGCATGGGTACTCTTCTGATGGATGTAAATGATCCTGATTATCTATCCACACGCATACTCACCACCGTACTTGGAGGATATTTTGGAAGCCGACTGATGAAAAACATTCGCGAAGAGAAGGGATACACATACCACATCGGTGCCGACCTTATCACCAACACTTCACTGGCAATGCTCATGATACACTGTGAGGCACAAGCAGGCAAATCCAACGAAGTTATTGAAGAGATACGTCAGGAGATGTATCGATTGCAGACCGAACCCATATCAAACGAAGAATTACGTATGGTGTGCAACTACATGACAGGTGAGATTTGCCGAAACTATGAAAGCGCGTTTTCGCTTGCTGATGCCTACATATTCATGCATCACCTCGGTCTTCCCCAAACTCATCTTGAGCATACCGTCGAGGCTATTCGCACGATAGATGCGACCCGCCTACAGCAATTGGCACAGCAGTATTTGCGCCCCGAAAATCTACATAGCGTGGTAGTGCACCCTTAGGCATCAGTGAGGAGGTTGCTTTTATCCTGCTCTTTTTTTCTCATACACAAAACAATGCTGGGCGTTTTTGCATTGTCTTCTTGTTTTTTTTCACTAATTTTGTACCCTATTTTTTGAAAAAGATAAAACTTAAGAATATGAAGAAAATCAGAGTAGCCATCGTAGGATATGGCAACATTGGCAAATATGCTCTACAAGCCTTGGAGGCAGCTCCAGATATGGAATTGGCCGGTGTGGTGCGTCGTAACGGAAACGTAGACTGTCCCGCAGAGTTGGCCTCTTACCCTGTAGTGAAGCACATCAGCGAACTGAAAGACGTGAATGTAGCCATCCTCGCTACTCCCACACGCAGTGTGGAGCAATATGCATTGGAGTGCCTTGCATTAGGTATCAACACCGTAGACAGCTTCGATATCCATAGTAAGATTGTTGATCTACGCCGCTCGCTCGACGCAGCAGCTAAAGAGCATGGCACTGTAGCCATCATCTCAGCGGGTTGGGATCCGGGTAGCGACTCTATCGTTCGCACCTTGATGCAGAGCCTCGCACCCAAGGGAATCAGCTACACCAATTTTGGCCCTGGCATGAGCATGGGTCACACCGTAGCAGTGAAGGCTATCGATGGTGTGAAAGACGCACTTTCCATGACCATTCCTGTAGGTACAGGCATACATCGCCGCATGGTATACATCGAGCTAAAAGAGGGTTACGACTTCAGCGAAGTGGCAGCTGCTATCAAGGCAGATGCATACTTTGTGAACGATGAGACTCACGTCATCCAAGTACCCAGTGTGGATGAGCTGAAGGATATGGGACACGGAGTGAACCTCACTCGTAAGGGTGTGTCGGGAGTGACACAGAACCAACTTTTCGAGTTCAACATGCGCATCAATAACCCCGCGCTCACCAGCCAGGTACTCGTGAACGTAGCTCGCGCTACCATGCGTCAGAAGCCCGGTGCATACACCATGATTGAAATCCCCGTTATCGACATGCTCCACGGTGACCGTGAAGAGTTGATAGCACATTTGGTGTGAGAAGAATGCTGAATTTTGAATTATGAATGCTGAATTAACCCACAAATCAGAATTCGTAATTCAGAATTAAAATTCATAATTCAGAATTAACAAACATGGCAACACTACGATTCGAGGTTATTGGCGAGGCTTTCAAGAAACGTCCTTTAGATGTGCAAGCACCTGCCGAGCGTCCTTCGGAATATTTTGCAATCAACGTATTCAATAAGGAGAAGATGGCCCGCTATCTCTCCCCTGAGGTATATAACAAGATGGTCGACGTGATGGAGCATGGCGACACCATGGATCGCGCCATCGCTGATCAAGTGGCCGAGGGTATGAAGCGCTGGGCTATGGAGCTGGGCGCTACCCACTACACACACTGGTTCCACCCACTCACCGACACTACCGCCGAGAAGCACGACGCCTTCGTGGAGCACGATGGCAAAGGCGGCATGATAGAGGTGTTCGACGGCAAACTGCTCGTACAGCAAGAGGGCGATGCTTCATCGTTCCCCAATGGTGGTATTCGCGCCACCTTTGAGGCCCGTGGCTACTCAGCTTGGGACCCCACCTCACCCGCCTTCGTCATGGACGACACGCTTTGTGTTCCCACTGTATTCCTCTCTTACACAGGAGAAGCACTCGACTACAAAGCCCCCCTACTCAAGGCTCTGCATGCCGTAGACAAAGCTGCCACAGAGGTGTGCCACTACTTCGACCCCGAGGTGAAACGCGTGACCTCGTACCTCGGTTGGGAGCAAGAATACTTCTTGGTTGACGAAGGACTCTATGCTGCCCGTCCAGATCTCTTGATGTCGGGGCGTACACTCATGGGACACGGTTCGGCCAAGGACCAACAGCTCGAGGACCACTACTTCGGTGCTATCCCCGAGCGTGTAGCAGCCTTCATGAAGGAACTCGAGATTGAATCGTTGAAACTCGGCATCCCTGCCAAGACACGCCACAATGAGGCTGCACCCAACCAGTTTGAGTTGGCACCCATCTACGAAGAGACCAACATCGCTTGCGATCACAACATGCTGGTAATGATCCTCATGAAGAAGATTGCCCGCAAACACGGCTTCCGTTGCCTACTACACGAAAAGCCCTTTGCCGGAATCAACGGTTCGGGCAAGCATAACAACTGGAGCCTCGGCTCTGACCGTGGACATCGCTTGATGTCACCGGGCAAGACGACCGAAGACAACCTCATGTTCATCACCTTCGTAGTGAACACCTTGGCTGCCGTATATCGCCACAATGGACTATTGAAGGCCTCTATCATGAGTGCCACCAACACGCATCGTCTCGGTGGCCATGAGGCTCCTCCCGCCATCATCTCTACCTTCCTCGGTCAGGAACTCACGGGATTGTTCGATGCGCTGGAGAACTCGTCAAGCGAAGAACTCTTTAAGATTGCCGGTAAGACAGGTAAGAAGATTCTCGAGATGCCTCAGATACCCGAACTGCTCATCGACAACACCGACCGCAACCGCACATCGCCCTTCGCTTTCACAGGAAACCGATTTGAGTTCCGTGCCGTAGGCTCTGAGGCCAACTGTGCCTGTGCCATGATTGCACTGAATGGTGCCGTAGCCGAGCAACTTGTGGAGTTCAAGAAGAATGTAGATGTCCTTATCGAAAGTGGCATGGACAAGCGCGAGGCGCTCATCAAGGAGATTCAGAAACTCATCACATACTGTAAACCCATCCGCTTTGACGGCAACGGCTATAGCGATGAGTGGAAAGCCGAGGCCGCACGCCGAGGACTCGACTGCGAGACCTCAGCCCCGGACATCTTCAAGGCATACGCCAACGAGACGAGCGTGCAGATGTTTGAGAGTCTGAACATCATGAGCCAAGCCGA
>JAZONP010000166.1:0-15587 GCA_045654565.1 Bacteroidaceae bacterium | reverse complement strand
AGCTCTCGGGACGGTCGGCCAAGTGTTGCAGAGCCGACTCATAGAGTACGGTGAGCGCCAACTCATGGGCGTGGGTGGTAATGTGAGGATGTTGCGAATCGGAGAAGGTGCAGGGCGTATAATCCATAGACCCGATGACATTGCGCGTAAAGGGCAGCGTAGCGTTATGTGCCGCTGCGAGATTGGTGAGTGTAGAGCGATTGTTGTACCATTCGGCACCATACACGGCCTCTACGCTCATCAAGTTGGGATAGGTGCGTTGCCATCCACGAGGAATGGTAGCTCCATGGAAATTTACCAAGAGGTGATGGCGTGCTGCCGACTCCAAGAGGTCGATGCAGTAGTCCATCGTGGCGCGTGTGTCGCCATCAAAGAAGTCAATCTTCACGCCAGCCACTCCCATACCGGCAAGCCAAGCAAACTCGCGCTCGCGGTCCTCGGGTTTGTTGAGTCGGTAGAGTGGTCCGCCTGCACCTATGGTCCAAGCCGTAGAGGAGTTATACCATACCAAGGGACGTACGCCTACGGCTGCAGCCTTGGCTATAGCGTCGTGGATGGTACCTCCATTACCCATCACGTCCCATTCCCAATCGATGAGCACGTAGGGGAGATTGAGCGAGTCGGCCATGTCAATGTATTGACTCACGATCTGGTAGTCCTTCGATCCACGATTGTGTGCCCAGTAAACCCACGAAGCGGTACCGGGCTTTATCCATTCGACAGCATCGGCTACTTTCGATTCTTCTGACACATCAGTCACTAGGGTCGACTCCGCCACATCGGCCAAGGTTCCTACAATGAGTACACGCCATGGCGATATCCAGTCCCCTGTGTAGCGGACCCCATCGTTGCGTGCTAGAGTTACTTTATAATCGGTGCCAGCAGTTTCGTTCCATAGGGATGAGGCACTATGGCCTTTCAGGATATTGGCTTCGGTGATGAGGGTATAGACGCCTTCCTCCTGCTCCACTAGGGCAGGATATATCCAATGCTTGACTTTAGGGTTGGGCGTGGTGTGGGGATGATAGAACTGCTCATAGCCGAGGTCATACTTCTGTATCCATCGCTGGCGACCCTCTTCGATGCGGTAGGTAGTGAGCTCATCGGTCACAAGGTCGGTGGTGAGTCCGTCGAGCTCGTAACGGAAAGCGAGGCCGTCATTGTAGAGGCGGAATACGATGCGCACCTCGGCTCCTATGGAGTCCTCATAGATATAAGTATATTCATTGGCGCTATTGCTACATTCACGACGCTTGCCTGTGAGCATAGTATAGCGGGCTTCAAAGGAGTCTTTCGTGATGTTCTTAAACGTCAAATCCGAACCGCGTCCGTTGAAAGTACTCACACCTACAGCAGGAATATCCATTACTTTCACCTCACCGCTGTCGGTGTTCTTGCTCAATGTAAATCCTGAGGAGACATGGCGCAATACCAATGTTCCGTCAGGCGAAGTCATCTTGCCACCCTGGCAGGCCGACATCACCATCAACATTGCACCGCACAATGCTATGCAGAGTCGTCTCATACGTTCTTCCTTCTATTAAAAAGCTACGGCCAATACGGGAGCTATCTCGTTGGTATTCTCCTCGGGGAGGGTTACTACCAATCCCTCTTTCTTATTGATGAAGGGGATGGCACCATAACCCAAGAGCTCGACACTCTTTACCTCTCCATCTACATATCCTGATGCAGTGCCCAATGATTTGAGAGTATAGCTACGCTCCTCGGGCCAGCGCATGATGGTGGCAAACACGGTATCGTGGCGTTGTACGAAGCGCACGTCCTGTGCCGAGTAGTTGTTGTTCTCGTTGAATCCCTGTGCATGGAGCGGCTTGGCATTCTCGACCGAAGGGCCTTCACCGAAAGTCTTCCATGGGCGGGTGCCATAGATAGAGATGCCATTGGCATCCATCCAAGCCTTGATGTCGTGCAATATGGCCAGCTCCTTCTCGTCGATGCTACCGTCGCCACGGACGGGTACGGAGAGGAGTAGGTTTCCATTCTTGCTGACGATGTCTACAAGCATGGAAATGACTTGTGAGGCGCTCTTGTACCAACCATGACGATAGCTGTTCTCGCTATAGTGCCAGCTACCGATACAGGTGCAGGTCTGCCAATACTCCTCTTGTGGACGATCGGGCACGCCGCGCTCTACGTCCCACATCATGGCTTGCTTGTGCCAATCTTCTAAGATCTTGCCCATAGCCACTACGCTCTGCTGACCTCCGTTCTGCTTGGCGCTACGGTTGTAGTAGTGAGCCAGGATGTTGAGGCCCACCTGGTCGTCACATCCATAGAAGGGGAGCACGGTGTCATCGAAATAGAGGATATCGGGGCAGTAATCGTTGATGCACTGCAGCACACGGTTCTGGAACTTCATCTTGAATTCCTCCGAAGGAAGCGAGGCCCCATTGGCCCAACCCCACTGGCCGTGTATGGCACCAGGGTTCTTGTAGTCCTTGCTCGGTTCGTGGCGTTGTGCATAGAGTTCTTGAGGATCGTAGCCCTCCCACCATTGGCCCTTTCCGTCGGCCTTTGTGAGGTTGCCATCGTAGTCTTGTGACTTCTCCAGCCAGGTCCAGGTGTGACTTCCATGCATACTGATACCGAGAGGAAGGCCATATTTCTTGCATGCTGCTGACCATTCGCCTACGATATCGCGCTTGGGACCGAGGTTTACGGAGTTCCACTCCTGATAAGGTGAGTCCCACAGGTCGAAGTTGTCGTGATGCTGTCCGAGGGTAAAGAAGTAGCGGGCGCCGACGCTTTTGTATAGCGCCACCAATGAGTCGGGTTGCCAACGCTCGGCCTTCCAGTCGCGGATGAGTTCTTTAAGGCCATACTCCATAGGATCGCCAAAGTGCTCCAAGTGCCAGCGGTGCTGACCCTCACCCTCGTAGTACATGTGTCGGGCATACCAGTCGCCATCCATGGTTTGGCACTGCGGTCCCCAGTGAGCCCAGATGCCGAACTTGGCATCCTTGAACCATTCGGGACATTCCCATTCATTCAAACTCTCCCAGTCGGGAGTAAACGTACCAGTCTCGATGGTGACATCCTTCTGTACGCATCCGCTCATCGCGGTTAGTGTGGCAAGACCACAAACGATTTTCTTCAGTGTTTTCATAGGTGTTATTTTTAATGTTGGACTATATTAGAATTTGAACATTGCTCCTGCCATCACATTAAATCCCTGTGTGGGGTATCCCGTGTAGTATGAGTGACGATGATTGAGCAAGTTGTGTGCATCAAGGAAGAAGGAGAACTGCTTGTTGAGTGCGTAGTTGGCTCCGAGACTCCAATCTACGATATCTCGTTCATTACTACCAGTAAACGTAATCCACTTAAGATTGGTGTATGCATACAGTTTGGGCATGATGCGTACACGAGCATCAACGTTTGTATTGAACTGTGGTGCACGAGCGAGCAGTGCTTGATTACCCTTAATCATCCAATAATGGTATGCACTTTTGGCCGTGAGACTTACGATGTCCTTGTAATTATAGCCGACGGCAATATCGAGGCTTACTACTTGTGCATTGTGGTTGGTGATTCCCGTATATGTGGTACCTATAGAATCCATTACTGTTTCGAAGAGTCCATTTGAAAGAATCTTATATCCTCCCCCGAGGTGTATGTGTAGCCCCTCTATGATACGTACGCTTCCTTCAAGATAAGCATTTATGAAGGTGTATGTTGGTTTGAGCTGCAGCTCGCTGGCCCAATAGGGAGAGAGCTTATACAGGCTATTGAAGGTGTGTAAGTCACGTCCGCCATCAAGAGTAAACTTAGCCGCAAAGCGATTGGAAGGGATATAGCTGATGCTGCACTCCGGCGACAACTGTACGGGATTGCTGATGTTCTTTCCTATTAGGAGGTCGAGGTTGAATCCGCTGACAAAGAGGAAATCTCTGTGTCGGTAGTCCCAACGTGGGGTAATCGTCAGCGAGTGGTAATTGGTATATCCCTCTATGCCTCGATAAGCGAGCAGGTCGCTGCTCACCATCAGCTTGGTCATACCCCAGTCATACAGGTCTCTGTCCAGTGAAGCATCAATGTGCAGGTGTCCCTCGCTATGGGGAACTTTTGCGGCAAAGTAGGTGCTTCGTCCGAAGTGTGCGTATTCGACGTTTGCCTGATAGTAGTAGTTTTCTCCTATCGAGCCCTTGATTCCCGCGTGAGCCCCCAGATTATAGGCGCTCTGCACAATCATCGTATCTTTGCTGGTGAGGTAGTTGTAGTTATAGTATGCCGCGTGTGCCCCTATGGTCAAAGCCACATCCCCCAATTGCGTAGTGTAGTCTGTTTCAAGTCCCATGTCGTAGAGTCGCGAAGGCCATTTCGTGTTGTCGTCGAGCCTGAGCTTGCCGCTCCACCCATCGATGTGTGCCTTGATGGCCCAATCGTTACGCTCATCAAATCGGAGCTTGTAGGCACCCATTGCACGGAGGTTGTTATAGTTTCCATATCCTAAGTGGGCATATCCTGGTGTACCCTTTTCTGGTGTTATGGGTACGGCATGTGCCGGCTTTGCCTCACGATCAAAATTGGTGAGGTCTACATTCTCCTCGGCATATACAATTTGCTCCTTATTCATGGTGGGCTTCACCTCTTCGGGGATGAAGTTGCGTTTCACGGCTCCTGCGATAATCGGATTATAGGTGCTCTCTACCAGCACCATGCGATTAATGGTGTCGTTTATTACTTGTGCCATGCTTATCGTGGCACTAAACACTATGGTCAATAGGGTGATATATCTTTTCTTCATGGGTGTATGTTCGATTAATTATTCATCTTGGTCTCTAAAATTTGCAGACGCTCATCGATCATGTCTTTGATGTCATCTTTGGCCTGATAGCTCTGTCCTAACGAGATAAGGTATTGCTTTGCCTCGATGTACTTCTCGTTCTGCATATACACGTCGGCCAATAATACGAAGCTGCGCGCTAGCCAGTAGCTATGAGGCGTACTCACGTTGATGTAGTCGAGCACCTCCTTTTCTGCCTTGTCATAGTTGTGTATGTTGTAGTAAAGCTGAGCCAACAGATACTTAGCCTCAGCACCATATGCGCTGCGAGTGTCCTGAGCCAACATCTGCAAGTCCTCTATAGCTCCCTCGTTTCTACCTTGCGCTAGGTGGGCCTTGGCGCGGTAGTAGCGTAGCTCTGTAGCCGTCTCAGGCAACAGCTTGCCATTGGTGAGCACGACCTCGGTCTCCTTTGTCAAGAGTGCATAGTCACCCAACTTCTGTGCAGAACGCAAGCGGTGTACCTGGGCGTGCAGTTTTGTCGATGGGTTACCCGTAATCTCTATCAGGCTGCCGTAAGTCTTGCTGGCGAGCTCATAATCCTTGTTGTTATATGCCAGGTCGGCCAACATACGTGTAGCCTCCTCGCAGTACTTGCTGCTACGGCGTGCCGCCACCTGCTGCAGGTATTGCTTGGCATTAGTGTAGTTGTTGTTCTTGTAGTTGATGCATCCCAAGTAGTACTGTGCCTCGGTGGTATATGCTCCATCTGCAAACTGACCAAGATACTTTGCGAATCCCTCTGCAGCTGCCTTCTCATCACCACGTACATAGGCCATTTCGGCAGCCTTGTAACTGAGCGAATCATGTTCGTCGACATTTATCGTTGCCATACCCTTGGTCTGTGAAGCAAACTCCACGTAGCTATCCACCATGTTCTCCTCCACATAGAGGTTCTTCAGGTCTCGCATAGCCACCTTGGCTTGTTCGCTATTGGGGTATTTGGATATTACTGTCTTATATGACTGTATGGCATCACGTATCCGGTTGTTTTGGTAGTGGATGAGTGCAATCTCAGTGCTCGCAATGGGAGCATATTGGCTCTGAGGGCACTGCTCGATGAGTTGCTCGAAGGTCGCTATGGCTTGCGAACCCTTATCCAACTGTACATAGGCACGTCCCTTCTCATAGAGCGCGTCGTCATAGTAGTCCGATAGCGGATAAGCCTCGGTCAGGTAGTTCAGCGTACCTATCTTGTCCTCGTAGCGTCCCGACAAACCTTGCGAGAATCCTTTTTGGTACACCGCATAGTCTGCCTGTGAGGGCTCTATGGTTATAGCCTTGTTGTATGCTTCCTCAGCAGCTTTGTATTGGCGTGAGTCGAAGTAACAGTCACCCACACGCATGTAGGCATCGGCTACGGTACCTCCATCCACTACACCGGACGATACTGCGGGTGACTGCACGAAACTGTTGAACTGCTTGAACGCGTCTTGGTAATTCTTCTGTGCAAAGTGTGTATATCCCAGTCCGTAGAGCGCCAGTCCATAGGTGCGTCCACGGCGGTCGTTGGTCAAGTTGAGATGTTGCGTGTAATCACGTGCAGCCTGGCGGTAGTCACCACCACGGAAGTATACCTCGCCTCTCCAAAACAGTGCATCGGCGCCTATCTGATGGTCATAGTTACCCACCTTCATCGACTCGTTCAACTTCTTGAACGCTTTGTCTAGGTCACCACCGGCAAAAGCCTCAACACCCGCCTTGTAGAGTAGCTGTTGCTTGGCTTCCAATATCGTCTTGCTTGGTTGTTGTATCTTGTTTATCGACTCTATGGCGGCATCATAGTTCTTTGTACTCATGTAGGTCTCCACAAGATAGCTGTTGATGCGGTCCGTATACACCGATTGGGGAAATTCATTGAGGAATCTTTCGAGCGTAGCTACCGACTCGCCAAATCCTGAGTAGGCCGTCTCGTGCATGCATACGGCATAGTTATACATTGCCCTTTCTCGCAGTTCTGCCACCGCCGTCATCGCAGCGGCCTGCTCGAAACAGAGGCGTGCCTTGTTCTTATCGTCAAGTTTCAGGTACGAGAGTCCCGCATGTAGCTGAGCACTCTGTGCTATAGCATCGTCACCATCATTTACCATGGCAAATAGTTCTGGAGCACGTAGGTGTTCGCCCGTGTTAAAGTGAGACATGCCCAGTTGATACATAGCCTCCCGCGTGGGATGATTGGCGGCAGCCAGATACTCCTCCAACACTACGGCGGCTTGTAGATATCGTTTCTGTCCATAGAGTGCCTCGCCCTGTATGCGAGTCATTTCAAGGGTGTACTCATCGTTCTTGTACTTGTCGATGTAGTCTACGGCCAAAGCCTCAGCTTCAGCGTAGCCCTTGGTCTGTAGCATGATCTCGGCGAGGTAATAAAGCGATGGGCGGTGATAGTCTGCCATCTCTTTCGTCTTGGTAAATCCCTCTATGGCACCCTCGTATCGCTTGTTCTTATAGTCTGTATAGGCCGTGTAGAATGCCACCTCATTGTCATATCTGTTGCTGATTACATTTAAAATGTCGAGTTGTACCACAGCCTCGTCGTAAGCTCCCTCTTTAATCATTGAGAGTGCATAGGCCAATATCACGTCGTCGCGCTCCACGTCGCCCAGCAGGTCGGGGTCTACCTCCTGCATACCTTCTATTACCTTAGCGTAGTTACCCTGTGCATAGTGGCACATCAGGGCCAGTGCCCTTATGCGGTTCTGCTCCTGAGCATCAGGGTACTGTCTTAGGTATGCCTCGATAGCTCCTAATGCTTCTTCGGGGTTGTTCTGATAGGCGATGCGTGCTAATAGAGCCTCAGCCTCATGCTCTTGCATGCGCGAGAGCTTTCTTTTCATCATTCGTTCGAGCAAGTGCTCTGCCATGTCATAGCTGCGCTCGCTGTAGAGCAGCTTAGCTTCTTGCAACATCTCCTCAGCACACTCGTTGCAATCCTGCACTGCATCGATGGTTTGCGCTTGCGCAGGAAGCATATAACCTGCCAATAGTAGTATAGCAATCTTTTTCATATTCGATGGATTTTTCAGAATAGGGTGTAAAGGTACGAAAAACAGACGAATAAATAGTCTTAATTTGCTGATTCCTTATTAAAATATGTGTAAAAATGGAAAAATACTATTAATTTTGCACCAATATTAGACATTACATAGCAGCTTATTGTGGTGTTAATTATGTAGACAAAATTAGTTCCTATTGGGAATCAAAAGAATTTAATATGAAGCAAAGAGTTTTTTCTATACTGAGTTTTATGCTTTTGGCCATAAAGTTGTTGGCTGAAGGTGTTGAAACAACGATTAGTGTGACTTTTGCAGATTTCCCTAAAGGAGCCTATGAGGCGACTAATGAAAAACATGATTTAGGCGGTGGATTGGTAGTCTATACAACCAAGTGCCACTTCACAGAACAGCTAAGGATATATTCAAGTTCTTCAGCCAATGGCTATGTCGTCTCTGATCCACTTCCTGGGCCAATCACAGGTATGAGTTTTGTTATGGGGCACAATACAGACGTGTTGAATGTATATGGAGGTACGAACAAAACGGATTGGACTTTGATAAAAGGGGTTAAGGTTGAACAAAAAGAAAACAAGTATGGGAACTATACGTTGTCATTTCCTACAGATACGAATTACACTTGTTTTAAATTGGATGTAAAAGGAGATCAACAACTTCGTATACAATCAATGTCCGTTACCTATATCAGTGACGATGATAGCGGAAGTAGTGAGGGTGATACAGGTGACGATGATAAAGAGGATGTTGTCGTTTCTGCTCCTATTTTTAATCCTATCTCAACATCTTTTAGTACAGATTATATAGATGTAACCATTGAAGCCGCAGATGGGTGTGAAATCTATTACACAAAAGATGGGTCGACTCCGTCTTATACGACAGATGGAAATTACGAGGGAACAAAAGGAAATATTGTTACCATTTATGCCGCAGATTCCAAAGTGACGTTGCAAGCTATAGCTGTTGACCTAGCTACAGGTCTGTGTAGTGATGTTAGTAGTGCAATCTATACCTACGTGCCCATTAGTGACAATGATGGTAGTAAAATGAAACCTTACACCGTGGAAGAAGTAGCAGTGATGAAGGATAAGAAAACTGGGAAATGGGTGAAAGGTACGATTTACGGGACCATGATAGCTGAGAATCCTAAGGACATTGCGACTTCCGGTTTTTCGGTGGAGTCCAATCTTGTAATTGGTGATGCAGAGATAAACATCCCGGTACGGCTCCCTACTGGAGATGTTAGGCAAGAAATAAATCTAAAAGGACATCCTTACTTGAAAGGCAAAGAAATTTTAATAAAGGGGGATTTGGAAGAGTACTGTGGAGTTCGAGGTATAACGAATCCGACTGAATTTCAAATCGCTTACGATATTCCGATTAATAGCTATGGATATGCTACATTGTATCTAGATATGTCGGTATCTGTACCTGATGGTTGTTCTGCTTATTATTGTTTAACTGAGGGAAATTATGTTAACCTTCTTCCCGTGGGAGAGGTAATACCGAGCAATGTAGGTGTTGTTATAAATGCGGAATCCAACAAAACTACAAGTTTTGCTTACACTACGGCGCCAAACAACAATGAATCGGCAATTTTAAGTACAAATCAATTGATTGGATTTGTCCATGACATGGTTGTCACGGATGACAGGAACGCCTACTATGCTCTAAATGTAAAGAATAATAAGTTAGGATTCTACTTACCTCAGACAGCAACAGATGGTGGATTTACTGCTAAGGCTTATAAAGCCTATTTGCAAATTCCGATAGAACATAAAGTTTCTATGTTTTTTATTCATCGTGGGGATGATGAGGCGGCTATTGTGCCGGTCGCCAATATCTCTGAAGATGTTGTCTATGATTTACAAGGAAGGGTAGTGTCTTCCCCTGCTCCTGGGATATATATACGTGGAGGTAAAAAGATTGTTATTAGATGATAAAAGTGCTTTGTGATGAAAGAAATATATGTGAGACCTGAGATTGTTGTTATAGAAATTGACATGTGTTCAATGTCGTCGACTAGTGTCTATATAGATGATAAATCGCCAGGTGATTTTAAAGAGGATCTCTCCAAAAGACGTCGTGGGACATGGGGAAATCTTTGGCGAAATGATTATAATAAAACTATACATATAACATAAAATACTTACGAAATTGAAAACATTTGAACTGATTGCCAAGACTTTCCAGGGGCTAGAGGAGATATTGGCTAAGGAGCTTACGGAGCTGGGTGCCAACGATGTGCAGATAGGACGACGCATGGTGTCGTTCACGGGTGATAAGATGATGATGTATCGTGCGAACTTCCACTTGCGCACAGCTATACGCATCCTCAAGCCCATACTACACTTCAATGCGAAGGATGCCGACGAGATATACGAGATTGTGAAGAATCGTATCAAGTGGGAGGACTACATGAATGTGAACATGAGTTTTGCCGTGGACTCGGTAGTCTTCAGCGAGGAGTTTCGCCACTCGAAGTTCGTGGCTTACCGTGTGAAGGATGCCATCGCTGACTACTTCCGCGAGAAGGAGGGCAAGCGCCCCAATGTACAAGTGACCAATCCCGATTTGACGCTGCACATACACATCGCACAGGAGCGTTGTACCCTGTCGCTCGACTCGTCGGGTGAGTCGCTCCATCGCCGTGGATACCGCCAGGAGGCAGTTGAGGCTCCGCTCAACGAGGTGCTGGCTGCGGGCATGATACTGCAGACGGGATGGAAGGGCGAAACGGATTTCGTGGATCCCATGTGCGGTTCGGGCACACTGCCCATCGAGGCGGCGCTCATAGCACGCAACATCGCTCCCGGTGTGTTCCGCAAGGAGTTTGCCTTTGAGAAGTGGGCCGACTTTGATCAGGAGATGTTTGACGAGATATATAACGACGACTCGGCTGAACGTGACTTTGAACATCATATCTATGGCTACGACATCGACTGGAAGGCGGTGAATATCGCTACGAACAATGTGCGTGCTGCCGGATTGTCGAAGGATATAACTATTGAACGTCGCGACATGGCGGACTTCGTGGAGATGGAGGGTCCTGCCCTCATGGTGACCAATCCTCCCTATGGTGAACGTATCACGACGGATGACCTGCTGGGCTTGTACCGCACCATCGGTGAGCGACTCAAGCATGCCTTTAAGGGCAACGACGCTTGGGTACTGAGCTACAAGAAGGAGTGCTTCGATAAGATCGGTCTCAAGGCAAGTGTGATCATTCCCTTCTACAATGGTGCGTTACCCTGTGAGTTTCGCAAGTATGAACTCTTCGATGGTAAGTTCCGCGAGTTCCGCGAGAGCGGTGAGGAATTAGACAAGAGCGAACGCCCCGTGGGTGAGCGTCGTCCTCTGCGCGAACGTGAGGAGCGTGCCGCTAAGGCCTTCGGTATGAAGCGTGAGGAGGAGCGTCGTCCACGTCGCTTCAATGATGACAACCGTGGCCGTGGTTTTGGTGATGACCATCGTAAATTCAATGATGACAACCGCCGTCTCGACGATGCGGAGCGCCGTACCTTCAACAAGCGCGAGATGGCCGAGCGTAACGACCGCGAGCGCTACGAGGAGGACACCAACTATAGCACCCTCTATGAACGCCATCACGAGTTTGCCAAGATGCAGGCTGCCCGCGAGCGCAAGGCTGCACGTCCGACTGGTGAGAAACGCGAGTTTAGAGGTGATAAGAAGCGTGACTTCCGTGGAGGAAAGCCCGCAGGCGATAAGCGTAGCCAACGTGCACAGCGGTTTGCTGGTAACAATAAATCAAACTTTAAATCTCGTAAACGCAATGAAGATTAAGCATGCTATCTGTGCCATAGCAACTCTATTAACACTCGGCACCATGGATATCGTAGCTCAAGAGACTACTGCACTGAAGGAGTTTACTCTGGAGGACCTTAACTTTGGCGGTACAAACTATCGTAACATGATCCCTGGCAACCGCTGGCTCACCTGGTGGGGAGATCAATTGGTACGCCTCGATGTGGAGGAGTGCTACTTGGTTGATAAGAAGACGGGTAAGGAAACCCTGTTTCTAACGGTCGCAGATATCAATAAGTGGTTGGGATGCACAGCAGAAAATGGTTTGCGTGCGCTCTACAATGCGAGATTCCCCTATGCCGACCAGCCGTTGGTGTTGTTAAGCTTTGGCGGCAAGCGTCAGATCATCGACTTTGAGCAAAAGAAGGTGGCGTGGAGCCAAAGCAATGTGAATGAGCATCAGGCAAGCAACTTTAACACGGCATCGCGCCACACGGCTTATGTGAGTGGCGACCAACTCTATGTGCGCTCTGCCGATGCCGACAAGGAAGACGTACAGCTCACCACTGACGGCTCACGAGAGATCGTCTATGGACGTAGCGTGCATCGCGATGAGTTTGGCATTCACAGCGGACTCTTCTGGAGCCCCGATGGTATGCGCCTTGCCTTCTACCGTATGGACCAGAGCATGGTGACTGACTATCCTCAGGTGAACCTCTTTACCCATATCGCCACCCACGAGCCGGACAAGTATCCCATGGCCGGACAAACCTCACACGAGGTGACCGTGGGCGTCTATGACGTGTCTACTGACAAGACGGTATTCCTCAAGACGGATAACTATAAGAACCTGAGTGGTGAGATGAGGCTGAACTTTGAGGTGGGCAAGGCTACCCTTAATGTTCAGGATGCTGCGAATGTGCAGGTGCTGGATGAGGCTCGTGGTGTGCTGCGAGAGGTCTTTGGCTCGGCAATGCTGAGATCCTTTGAGGTGGTGGCCTACTCGTCACCTGAGGGCAACGCTCAGACCAACGAAGATCTTGCTCGACGTCGTGCATCGTTCGTGCTGAACGAACTGAAGGCTGCTATCCCCAGCTCTATGCACAGCGCTATCCGTCCCGTCCGCTCGGAGATTCTCGGATGGGATGTGGTGGCTGATAGCTTGGAGAATGATGGGCGTACCGATATAGCCCAGCTGGTGCGCGAGATCGTGGCCAAGCATCCTGGAAACTTAGTTAGCCAAGGACAAGCTATAGCACGCCTCGACAGTTATGCCACTATCATCAAGCCCGTGTACTTACCTAAGCTACGTACGGTGCGCTATACTTGCAGAGGGGTAGAAGACCGCTACTTCACCAACGTGGCGTGGAGTCCCGATGCGAAGACGATATACATCTTCGAACTCAACCGCGACCAGAACGACTGTCGCCTTGTGAGCTACGATGCCACCACTGGTGAGCGCATCGCTGAGATCTACCGCGAGACCGACGAGAAGTATGTGGAGCCGCAGAATCCCATCGTATTCCTCCCCTGGGATGAGAGCAAGTTTATCATGCAGAGCCAGAAGGATGGGTACAACCACCTCTACCTCTTCGACAAGTCGGGTAGGGAGTTGCGACAGCTCACCAAGGGCGAATGGGTGGTGCTCGGCCTCGTAGGGTTTGACACAAAGAGCAAGAGCGTCATCATCAGTAGCAGCGAGTGTAACCCCATACAGTGTAACACATGGGCTGTGAACGTGGCTACCGGCAAGCGTACTCTCCTGGATAATGGCGAGGGATGGCATTCGCCCAGCCTCAGTGGTGGTGGACGCTACATCACCGACAGTTATCAGACACCTACCGTGCCTCGCAATATCGAGATTGTAGATGCCAAGACTCGTAAGCGTACGGCTTATTATGAGTCGCCCAACCCCTGGGAGGGCTATAAGGTGCCTAAGTTCTCGTGCGGTAGCATCAAAGCGGCTGATGGCACCACCGACCTCTATTGGCGCATGGTGAAGCCAGCTGACTTTGATGAGACGAAGAAATACCCCACCATCGTGTATGTATATGGTGGTCCGCACGCTCACCTCGTGGATGCTCGCTGGAACTATTCGAGCCGTTCATGGGAGACCTATATGGCCCAGAAGGGATACATCACCTTCATCCTCGACAACCGTGGTAGTGAGAACCGTGGCAAGGCTTTCGAGCAGGCTACCTTCCGCGAGCTGGGTCAGCAGGAGATGCGTGATCAGATGTGTGGCGTGGAGTTCCTCAAGAGTCTCCCCTACGTGGATGGCGACCGCATCGGTGTGCATGGATGGAGCTTCGGAGGATTCATGACCATCTCGCTCATGACCAACTATCCCGATGTGTTCAAGGTAGGCGTGTCGGGAGGTCCTGTCATCGATTGGAAGTGGTATGAGGTGATGTATGGCGAGCGCTATATGGATACTCCTGAGGCTAACCCTGAGGGATATGCCAAGACATCGTTGCTCCCTAAGGCTAAGGAGCTAAAGGGCAAGCTGCAGATCATCACCGGATACAATGACCCAACCGTAGTACCGCAGCACTGCCTCATGTTCATTGAAGAGTGCATCAAGGCGGGTACTCAGCCCGACTTCTTCGCCTACCCTGGTGAAGGTCACAACATGATGGGTCACAAGAGTGTACATCTGCACGAGCGCATCACGCAGTACTTTGAGGACTATCTGAAGTAAAGTAGCTATACACAGTATAAGAAAAGGAGGCACCGTCGGTGTCTCCTTTTCTTATTTCTATACGAGGGCAACAAATTGCCAACTGGACGGTTTTCTGACCCCGTGAGCAACAAAGTTGCCTTCTTGGTTTTGCGTCTTCGTGTTTTACTTTGTCTTCACGATGCGTGTAGCCTCCTGTGTGGCATTGCGTACCTCCACTTGATGTACTACGGCTTCGGCCAGGTTGCGGAAGGCAAGGCCTGTCATCGTGGTATCGTCCAACGCTACGGGGCAACCATTGTCGCCACCCTCGCAGATGCTCTGTACCACGGGAATCTGTCCCAAGAGGGGCACACCCATCTCCTCGGCGAGTTGCTTGCAGCCCTCCTTACCAAAGATGTAGTACTTGTTCTCGGGCAGTTCGGCAGGGGTAAACCACGCCATGTTCTCCACCAATCCGAGGATGGGTACATTCACCTTGTCATTGGTAAACATATCGATACCCTTGCGTGCATCGGCCAAGGCGACTTGCTGTGGTGTGCTCACAATGACAGCACCTGTAATGGCCACGGTTTGGAACGTGGTGAGGTGGATGTCGCTCGTACCGGGAGGGAGGTCGATGAGGAAGTAGTCGAGTTCGCCCCACGCTGCATCACCGATGAGTTGCTTGAGCGCATTGCTCGCCATACCACCGCGCCAGATGGTAGCCTGAGCGGGGTCTACGAAGAAGCCGATAGAGAGCAGTTTCACGCCATAACTCTCGATGGGGATGATGAGGTCGCGTCCGTCGATGCGCTCAGCATAGGGGCGTGCATCCTCCACCTGAAACATCTTGGGCATTGAGGGGCCGAAGATGTCGGCATCGAGCAAGCCTACCTTGTAGCCCTGCTTGGCAAGTGCCACGGCGAGGTTAGCCGCTACGGTGCTCTTGCCTACACCACCCTTTCCTGATGAAACGGCAATGATGTTCTTCACTTGAGGTAGCAGTTTCTCTACTTCGGGACGTGCCTGCTGGATGGTTTTAACGTTGATGGTCACCTCTACATCTGCACCGGCTTCGCGTTTGATGGCGGCTTCAGATGCTTTGAGGATAGACTTCATGAAGGGGTCGGTAGGCTTTTCGAAGATGAGTGAGAACGACACCTTCTGTCCGTCGATGCGGAGGTCGTCCTCCACCATCTCGGCCTCGATAAGGTTCTTGCCCGTGCCCGGGTAGCGCACTGTGGCCAGTGCATCGTGGATAAGTTTGGGATATAGGTTCATATTACATTGGAAGACCCACCTAAATCCTCCCTGAAGGGAGGACTTGCAGACATAACTGCAA